>CALCRD010000161.1 GCA_937894355.1 uncultured Bacillus sp. | reverse complement strand
CCTATACTCATTAATTCCAATTCCAAAAATCCACTTCATCGACTTGTATATCTCCAACCCAGGCTTCTGTTTGGAGCTTTAAAACTTCCTTTGTTGGTCCTGTTAGTACAATCCCATAATGCTGAACTCCATTTTTTTCGAGGAAATCAATCCTTTTGGAAAGATCTAACTTTTCAAAGACTAGTTTATTCGCTTTCTTTTCATGTTGTTTGAGAAAATTCAAAGTTTTAAAGAATTGCTTATGATATATCTTTTGATCCCCTTCACGATAATCTGGTGAAGAATGTCCTTCAGATATAATTCTACTGCTAAAAAGCCCTTTTTCTACTTCCCTAGAATCTAAAATCATATCATCATCATGCCAAATCGGACTACTTGGAAAACCAATCGGATCAAAAATCATTCCTTCATGACGACTTTTTTTTCCTTCCTTGCCAGTGTCCACAGCTAACCAAATAAGTCGCAGGTCTTTTCCCTCTACTAACTTAAATACCTGTTTAGTATCAGTTAATTCTGCTAAAGATACATAGGCGGAAACAACGGTTCCTTCAGGAAGCTTCCCTAACATATTCCAGTCAGATTGATTCCCCATTTTAACTCCTGGATAGGAAAAAGAAGATGAATTTTGTAATTCATTATCAAAATATTCTCGTTCTGGAAAAGACATCATTGAAAATAGAAAATTGACAGTCAGCTCCCCGACTTTTATCGTATCATTCCCTATTATTTTATTTAAATCTCTCGTTGCTTCTAAACCAAAGAATGGTTTTGAATTTGAACTTGTTCCTCCTGTATCTGCGTAAGGTTCCGTTACTGTCAGAGTATAATCAATAATGTTTCTTAATACATCCCCTCTATCTGGAGTCCCCCATAAATAGTAGCCAGCCGTCAGCATAGAAGAAATAATTGTAACCACAAGAATGATCCCCAGTGCTGATAAGGCGGTTTGGATTCTAGCCTTCCATTTACTCCCTCTTAAAATCTTATTTACCTTTTTATCGTTAATATGAGAATCTTTTGCTTTATCTGGTTTATTTTCTCCAAGATACTCTTGATATAATTCTAGCTTTTCTAACTCTTTTTCAAATTCTACTAACTCAGAATCCCCTAATTCTCCTTTTTCATAAGCTTCTAGTTTATTTTTAAACTCATTGCTCACTTTTCTCCCGCCTTCCTACATCTAATAGCTTGCCTACCACGGAATAACAATACTTTAAAATGGGGTTGTGGCACATTCATTACTTGTGCAGCTTCATGATAAGATAAACCATGAAAATCATGTAATAACACAGCAAATTTGTGTTTGTCAGGTAATTCTTTTAACATGCTGATGATTTCTTGAATTTCTTCTTTTATAACTATCGTTTCTGCAGGTGCTCTTTTCTTATCAAATAAAGATAGGAAAAAGCTTTGTTCCTTTATTACCGTTCGCTTTTGCTTCCGATAGTAGTCTATAAACGCATGGTGGGCAACTGTGAAAAGCCATGTTTTTATATTTTCTCCATCATAGTTTTCAATATAAAGATGGGCCCGAAAAAAGGTTTCTTGAACAAGGTCTTCAGCGGTATGGTGATCGTAACAAAGCGAAAGGAGAAAACGATATATTTCATGAAAATAAGTTTTATAAATGCCATCAATATTTTTCTCTTCCATTTGCATCTCCCCTCACTTATTAAACGGATTATACAAAAAAAGGTAACAATGAATTTATAAAAATAGGAAATATTTTAAAAGAATAGGATATTTCAACAAATTTATAGCCCCTATAAACACTTTTTTTATCAAACTTCATTTCGTATTATAATAAATAAAAGAGCCAAAAATGGCTCTAAGTAAGTATCAAATAATAAAATTTTGCATCCTGGAATGCAGTATTTAGTTCAATGGAACTTACGAATGTAATATATAGTGCAATACCTGCTAACATAAGAATAATTGCCAACGCACTTTTTGGAATCTGCCTTTTTTTAAGATAAAAAATCAGTGTTGTTATCACAACAATCACAAAATATGTCCCAGAGATACTAATTTCTATTATTAGCGATTTAATATTTCCAACAGCCATCTGAAAGCGATATAACTCTTCTCTATTATCAATTGTTTCTTTAATAATGGACAGATTGTCTTGATGACCAATCTTCCATGTGATTGTATTTTGATCTTTTTTAACTGTATATTGATAACCGCCTGCTTTGGCTTCGCCAATAATAAATGAAGTACTTGCAAAGGTAGTGGGAATAAACAAAACAAAAAAGGTGAAAATTATCAAAATGACAGCTATTACTTGCACTTTCAACAATCCCACCTCCGCAAAATGGCAAAAAAACTTAAGCTGTTTAAAAGAATCTAACAATCTTTTACAATAACATCTATATGTTAACATAAATATCCAAAATTGTTTTATATTGTTGGTTTAATATTTGACAAAAGTATGAAAAAAGCACTATTCCTTAGAAAAGTGCCTTTGAAGAAAATTTCAACATTTATCTTTATCATGTTTGACTAGCACAATTATAAAAGGCGCTATTTTAGTTTGTTGTTGAACTTTAAGCTTTTTAAGCTAGTAATTTATAATGGACCTCCGGTAATCAAGCCAACTAATTTATTAATATGATAGAATCGTCTCTTTTTCTTAATTTCTTCTGTTAAGGGAATTATTTTATATTTGAACCTAACTCCTAAACTAGGATTTTCATAACAAAACTCACCCAAATGATTAAAAACCGTTCCGTTTGCTAAACTAAAGGTTCCTTTTTTTTCAATCGCCAAAATTAGATCTGAGGCATAATTGATGGTGTACCTTATCCCTTCTATTTCCTCGATAATTCCAACCTCATCCCCCGCTTTCAACGTGTTTAGCCAAACGAACCGCTTTTCCTCTGTCATTTATCTCTCCTCCAAATTCTCCATTAGGAATAGATCCCAAACGTCTGTAATAAAAGGGGTGTTATTTCCAATTCGAATCCAATTAACAGCATAGTTTTATTGCCTTGTGAAGTATTAGGCCAATATGATCATTATAAGGTTCGAATATTATTTCATAATATCATTCTATAGTGTAGCACTTAATAGGTTAATTAAGAATGAATATCCTCCCCGCTAAACAACTCTTTTCAAATCAAAAAAACGCTGTTGCATTCAACAGCGTTCATTCCCCTATTTCAGTGGAATCTTAACTTCCAATTCTTTCAATACTTCCAGAATTGGCATTTTAAATGTAACCACTTTTAGGGCATCATTTCCGCTAATTTGCTTGAACTCTCGAACATAACTGTTTTGTTTGATTCTTTCAGGATAACCCTTTGCTTCGTTGGTTAAATTGTTTCCTGCTTGATCTTCAATCCATATGTTATTGAATCCAAAATGACCATCATATGGAAAGTCGCTAACCACTTCGAAATACAACAAAGTCCTGTCTTTTTCAAACTTCACATCGGTTACAATGATCTTCCCCATCTCCCCTTGGTCAAGGGTAATAGGTAAAGTATTTTTTTGTAAGGGTTGCTCTACCCTAGAAGGCTCATCTATGATAAATGGTAAAAGAAAAGGGCTTACTGTCAAAAATTCCGTGTTTTTTTCCAAAGGAGCAAATCTATATTCCCAATGCGTGACCGAATATTCCCCTTCAACCTCGCCCGAACCAGATCCATCCAACTGAGTAAGTGCTTCTCCTTGGGCATTTAATAAATTAATTTGCAGAATACGCTCATCAATCCCTTTTGGGTTTTTCATAATTGGCGAAGTAACATCAACTAACAGTTTAATGCCCGCTGGTCCTAGGCTTACAGTTTTCACAGTCAGAGATAAGTCCTTATAAATTTTTGTTATCCCGGATTGAATCGTATTTACATCTTCCTTGGATGTTTTTACCGGAATTTCAAAATTCCATTGGCCTTTGACTCCGCCTATCTCTTTCAAACCTATTCTTAAATCAAATGAATCTGGTAACTCTCCTGTTTCTTTAATATTAATAACTCCTGCGTATTGATGGTCTGAAATCATTTCTCCTGTACGACTATCAGAGAAATTAATTCTCTTTCCATCAACGTTAAGTTCAAGTTCTCCTAAATCACCCCACTGGTCAGGGAATTTTTGGATATAGCTTATTGACAG
>CALCRD010000160.1 GCA_937894355.1 uncultured Bacillus sp. | reverse complement strand
TATCCGGTTAACCGGATGGACGAATTATTGCCCTGGCGAGTGCAGCTGTAAAAACCGCTACTTAATCCAGCACCTGTCAAGACGGTATTGGGCGAATGCTTACGTGTCGTGCGTATCTGCAAACAACTGATGAGTGAGGGTAAATGTCCGCATATGCGTGATGTGAGAAGTATGTTAACCAAAGAAGAGCTGGCTTCAATAACCAGTTTAATTGACTTGATCTCAGACGTGACAGAGGAATTGCGCTCTGATAAGTAACAATCATATGCTGGGGGATAAAAGCTTGTGGTGATTGTTAATCAGGGCAATTTTTGATTTTCAATCAGGTGGTTATGAAAAGTGATGATTTTGGGGAAGGGAGGGTACTCCACGGATTCTTGATTTCAGAAAATTCCTCTGAACTGAGGCATGATTGACGCCATTTTTCGATAACATCTGGAATGGATACACCATTCGAGCTGTAATATGACCAGAGCGTTGCGGAGAGAATTGATGAGAGACGTCGAATTTCCAGTTTCTCATCAAAACTCAGGTATGAATTATCACCATCGTATGCTGTATTACTAAGTAGTTTATCAAGTCGCTTTTGGATGGCTCCCTCTAGTTTATTGGAAAAACTAGAGGGCGAAATTTTCAGAATCTGGACGATAATCCACAGTGCTGAGCTTATGGATTGGGTAGGGCACCAAGTGAGATATTGGCTGAGCATTTGTGTCGGATCAGGCTCTATATAATTCTCTACAGCATTGTTGCTATCGAGAATAATTTTGGCGATTGCATTGAGTGCATCTCCTTTGATGTTATTCTGATCCGAAGTTAATGCCTCATTGATTCGATTGTAAACATCGGTTCTTTGATCAGGATAAATGTGAAGACATGCTGTTTCGGCGGCAAGGCTAGGTAATCCACACTCTCGAGCCTCCCTGAGAAGTCTACTAAGGGATGCTTTAATTTCATCAGAAGAGTTTGTGCTAAGTTTGGGGCCTATAACCTTAGTAAGCAGCTCAAGCATGCGGGTAAATCGTGCCCGAAATTCGTCTGGTATTGATAAAAATAATGAGGGGCCATTTTCTTTGTCAAGAAGCCTGTCTTTGTCAGCGTCCCACCATTCGAGTAGGGGGTTCAGAATTTCCAATGCGTCTTCTGCTGTCCAGATATTTTTGTCATAGTCGTTTGCACCAATAATTTCGTGCACAATGGGGATATCGCCCCTAGTAAGTCCGATGCCATGACCTTGGTCTTTCTTTTGAATTGTAAAAGGTGTGGACTTGACATATTTTTTTAAAAGAGGAATTGGTTCAACGTTCGACGGATGTGGAAAGTCAAGAAATGCAAATTTATAGAAATCAGTATCGTCTGGAAGATCGTATAAATCCGTTTTGCGCCAGATGGCCTCTGCGAGGCTTTGACTTTGCTGGTGGTCGAGCAACTGCAAGTTGTACAGGCTTGTCAGGGATATTATCGCCCAACGTCGATGATTTGATTTGTCCAATGTTGCCTGTTGTAATAAGTTGTCTACCAGTCTAGGCTGAATATCCAGAGGTGGAGTATTTTCAGGTTTTTTATTGAGCTCGAATAACAGGAAGGGATTCACGAACTCATCTTTGGTACGTGGAGTTAAATCTTCGGGGAAGGGAATTTTCAGTAAGTCGGGCACTAGTCTATATTGCTCATCTTCAGACATTGAGCGTATGAGTCTAGCAACTAGGTTCTTTATATTCTGGTAGTGTGTTTTGCTGGGTGAAGCATAGATTTCCGTAATAAATTCAAGGATATGGTGCTTAGCCTCCTTTGAACATTTACAGCAAAGCCTCGATATGACTTCAGGTAGTAACTGGGTAAGACGTACACTATAACTGTCATTTTGGAAAGCATCACCCGTGTGGATTCCATTACGGCATTTATTGAGCGTATCCAGATAGTTGCTGATGAATTTATCAGCTTCGCTGACAGTAAATTTGTAAACGGTTTCGCGGTTGAATAAGCTATCCACAGCTTTCGCATCACCTAGCCTAACAAGTGTGGCAATAGCCCAAAATGGAGAGTGTTGTGAGATGCGTTGAAGGCTTGCCAATGCGGTTTTTTTCTCCATCGTATGATTGCCGATTCGATAGGGTAAACCGATTTCTTCGCAGAATCGGAGGAAAGCATAGGCACTAAGCTCGTCCTGGTTGGTATGGTTGAAGTGGATAGTTTGAGTGACTCTCCCGATATCAAACTCTCTTTTCTTGGTAATGTTATTCTCCTGAACTGGTATGCTTTTTAGCGCCAACTCAAAGAGCTTTATTTCGTTCCATGGATCGCACTTGAATCCCTTCAATTCATTCCAGCGATCCTTGAATTGTGCCCTTGTTTCTACTGGGTTTTCGGATTCACTCTTTCGGAATGCTGCGGCATCTTGGATGTATTGCCCCAATAGCATCGCATTACTCTCTAGGGAAACCGGCGTGAGATCTGCTGTTCCAACCTTTTGGTTTAGTTTTTTTCTGATCTTTACAAGTGCATCGTTGGCAATTGTTTCTGCCTCTTTAAGTAAGCCCATTTCAGCAAGCGCAGCAGCACGTTTGGCCATCCAGTAGGGTTGCGTTTCATTGGGGCGCCAGTTTTCAAGTCGCTGTTTGGCATTGGGTAGGTCTAGGGTAAAAAGGCTGAAGAGAAAACCTTCATAATTCAGAAATTCCTTTTGTTCTGCCGAAAGGTAGTAGAAAAGATCCTTGAGTCGACGTTCTGCTTCTATCCATTTATCGATATATCCCTCCTCGCGATAGAAGCGCAACATTGCCACTGCTATGGAGAGCCATGCCTGCCGAATACCATTCCATGACAGGTCTTTGTAGTCTTCATTGTTGAGATGAATCAGGCAGTTTGTAGAAGGGTTTACACTTTGAAATGGCCAGTATTTTTCAATAAGTTTTTCGCAAAACTCAGCGATATTATTGAAAATCGGTAGCAGACATCGTTCGAGCCGCCAAATTAGCTCGAAAATATATTGAATATCCAATCCAAGTGGTGATTTTTCATCAGGAGGGTGGTTAACCCAATATTGAGTAAATAGCCACAAATTTTCTCGGTTGCTATGTGGTAAGATCAGCCAGCCGGGATATGTTAGCCGTTGTAGTTGCCATTCGTCAGTAATCTTCTGAGTTTCTTCAATAGAATCAGCAGAGCTGGTGGGGGAGAGTTTACTTGGTTGGTATGGCCAGTCGAGTACATTCGGTTTTTTCGACTGTATATATTTGAAAAACTGACCTAATGCTTTAGAGTGATCATTTTTGTTAATTCCCTCGCAGCATGAAAGGTCAATAACAATAATTCCACGTTGCGCCAGGAGTTGCATTCTGGCGGTTGATAAATCAAATAATCCGACTAAATAGATTTTTTGGGTGTTGTCTTTGCCCAGGTTATCGCGAATCCAGCCAATCCACTGAAGAAAATTGGGGTCATCCCCTGAGAATCCAATCAGGCAGAAGGTGTTCTCAAGAAGTGCCTGTTGGACGGTATTGACGAAAGGAGCATAGTTGTGCGGATAACGTCGGTAATCCTCTTCGGTAATGATAAAGGGGCGTTCTGAAGGGAAGCTACCATGAAGCTTTACAATTCTGGGTTTGGCGGCGTAAGGGATATCTTCTTTATTAACAACTGGTTCATATCGCCGGGTTACAACCTTGGCACTAGCCCGTTCTAACAAGGTGTCGTAATTGGTAGTGAACACATCAACCCAAGGCAATTCAAGCAGCTCGACATGGAGGTCGGAAGGTTCGATATTCAGATCCGGAATATTAGAGTGTAGTAAATGTTCCAGTGCTGGCCTACCTATGGCGGCCTGTACTTCTTCAGCTATCCGCAAGACATTTTGATACTTTTGTTTGCTTGAGTCGGGCTTAATGCCATGTGCTTTTTGATAAAAAAGATCGCCTAGCTGGTTCCAATCGGGAAACTCATTCCCTGCGTTCTTGCTGAAGCCTGCGCCGACCATCACGGCAGCTCGTTGGGCCCATAATCGTTCTGCAATTTCGTTCAGGTAGGGGCGGATCGAATCAGGTATATTGTAGTTCATGGTAAGCAAGGTCTGTAATATCGGATATCAGAGCGGTAGGTGTAATTTGGATCGTTGAACTAGGCTATCAGATCAGTTCGGCTAGATATGAATATTGAAAAAGTGTCGATGCTGACCACGATTCCTTGGTTGGATCAAATTAGTACGTTAAACATACAGCCAGTATCTTAGCCGAAAAACTCATTTATATTTTGTATTGCATTTTTTACAAGTATTAACTTAATTAAATTGTCTAAAAATTCAATTTTTTTACTGTACGATTGGCGGCTTTTTGCTTTAATAAAAGACGATTGGCAATTTTATGCTTGATTCTGTTTAAAGACCGACGCTTCTCGCCCTAGGGGCTTAAGTGAAAACGGCAGCTTTATGCTTTAATGATCAGCAGTTTTATGTTTAACAGCACAAATGTGCCGTGAAGCATAAAACTTCCATTTAGAAGACTTATGCTTTATTTCCCGATCTGCGACATTATGCCTTGGGCTGTCTGTTTAGAACCTCACCTTCAGATATAACGATCCTGCGTTGCTGGTGTTACCACCGCCGAACTCACCACTGTAGTTCAAGCCAATGCTCG
>CALCRD010000159.1 GCA_937894355.1 uncultured Bacillus sp. | reverse complement strand
CAATTGATGAAGCAGTGATAACAATTGCCAAAGCAAATATTGTTGCTTTTTTCATACGAAAACCTCCCTGTCACCCAATTTTCCTAAAGTATCTTTGCAAATAGTCCCAGCTTTGTAGAAGACTAGAAGCCTCCAGGAGTTAAGGTCCAGCTTAGCTTGGCAGTAACTGGGGTTTCAGTGGGATAATCAAAGATACTAATGGTAAAATTTCTTTTTTCACCACCAACAACATTGTTATAGAGGTTCCAACCAGTTGCGACTACTCCGTCTGGATCGTAAAGCTTTACTAGAATCTGAAGAAAATCAGCAGTTTTATCACCAGTGTTCGTTAAAGTCCCTGTTACTTCTCCTACGGTTGGAAACTCGTTAGGTGGATTAACTACAACATTTGAAAATACGATATTGACCGGTAGAAGACTAGGACTGCTACATCCGGCAATAGAGAAGAAAGCAAAGGTTATCAGACCAATAAACAATCTTAGTGTACGTTTCAAACCTATCAGCTCCTCTTAAAGCGTTATTACCTTCTTTTGAATAACAGGAATCTATATTAGGTTTTCGAGGGTTATGGATTTAGAGTATTCAGCCGTTTATCTATGAACCACCCATTAGCCCAATTCAAAAAAATCCCTTTAATTTTGAGGCTCTAAATCTTGTATAACCATAATCAAAATGAAGACGCATTAATTTCTGCTTGATTTTTCCGCTCTTGCTCTAACCGGTTAACGTTTGCATCTTTTTCAGCTATCAACGCTTCTATGAAAGCCTTATCTACAAGGCTAAACCAACTACAATTAATAGGTTTTGGTTTCGGTTTTTCTTCTTTAGGGATGAACTGGCTAAATATGCTTTTAGGCTTAGCTGGTTCTTCTGGCAATATGAGTACGTATGAAAAAGATATATAGGAAGATGGTGTTACCCAATAATGCGATCCTCCTAACAGCCCTACTGTTAGCTGATCTAATTTACATATGGGAGAAGAGAAACTGGTTGGGTCGCCATATTTTGCTTTTAACATATCCAACGTTTCCTCTTGTGCAAGAGTAATCACTTTTACACCGACTAACTTATCTTCGAAAAAAAAGTAATTGATAGAATACACTGGGATGCTTCCCAATGCGGGTACTTCCTCGACTTTAAACAACGCCCGTTCAAAAGGATAAAGAGTATTCGTCAGCTTGTAATCCCCTAGTTTTTCGGGAGGATCGCCCCACGATAAATCCATAAAGTCGGCAGCAGAACAGCTTAAAGATACTAGTAAAGTTAACAGCAAAACCATTAATAATTTCTTCATTAATAATCCCGCCCCTGATCTAAACCCATTATTCGGAACACATCATTCCGGCATATCTCCTTAGCACACCGGCAGAGTAAGTCCATTCTCGTTAGACCCGCTGGCCTATGAATGGGGTATTCAGCTATCTAGCTATGAACTACCCATTAGTCCAATTCAAAAAAATCCCTTTAATTTCGGGGCTCTAAATTAGTTCTTGTAGTTCGAGTAAGTGGTATTTGATTATGATAATCTCTGGTGATACCTCAAACCTTTCGGCAAGCTGTTCAATGTCATCAACGTATCCAGCGAGAGCAACCTCCCGGCCAGCATGAATAATTTCCTGATCGTCTATGAGGAAATCTGCTGCCCACCTCAATGCTCGGTACTCAGTTCGGTTTAATCCTAAACGATCACCGTAGGAAAAACACGGTGCAGACCAGTCTTTATATTCACTTGTGAAATGGTGTCCAAGTTCTTCAGCGATAGTTGATTTGATAAGAGTAGAATTAGAAGCGATATGTTTGGCAAGGAATATGATGGCTTGTCCATCTTCGCAATAATACATGCCATTAATTCGGGGACCAAAGTTCCACCAGATTAACTTACAGAACTTTTCAGCAAATCTTACTGTCTCTATTAGGCTTCTCATTATAACAATCCCAATTTATTCTTTATGATCATCCTTACGATATGGACCAATGTTATATTTGCGTCGCGCATAATCGATAGCTGCTTTAACTTCATCGACAGCCTCTCGTGGGAGCGGATCGTTATATCCATCGTTTCTTGATAGGGCTATTGCAATTAGTTCATCAATACTTTTTGGTTTATCTTTACTATTGGCTTGGCGTTCGTTACTACGGCCAAGAAGGTAGTCAAGTGTGCAATCAAAAAAATCAGCAATTTGTTTAGCTGTTTCTAATTCAGGGGTTCGGCGTCCAGCTTCCCACGATGCAATGGTATTTCTGGATATGTTAAGCTTATCACCTAATCCTGCCTGAGTTAGCTCTTTTTCTTCCCTTAATTCTTTGAGGCGTAAAGCAAAAGATGGCATTTAATACACTCCCCATAAAAATAGTTTACCCTTAGCGGTTGCTGTGGGCAACATAAATGCAAATATACTTGCGCGGAGTACAAATAAAGCTTGACTTGTTGCCTTAGGCAACATATAATGTAGTTGCATGGCGCAACAGGGAGGGGTGAACAAATGTTAAGAACTAAACTACAAACAATGAGAGTTAAGGCTGGTCTGAATCACGAACAAGTAGCCGAAGCAGCTAATATTAGTCGTTCTCACTATACATTAATTGAAAGTGGCAAACGTACGCCCTCGCTAAGTGTTGCAATCCGTATTTCTAATGTTCTTGGATGTGATGTTGGAGATATTTTTTTATCAGATAAAGTTGCCATGGGTACACAAAACCAAGCAGACCGTGACTCGGCGTAATGGAGGACACCATGACAGACTTACGCTGC
>CALCRD010000158.1 GCA_937894355.1 uncultured Bacillus sp. | reverse complement strand
CCTTGTCGCTTTGCGCCTTCGGAGTCTCCCCTGCCCCGTACTCCCGCAGGAGTCTTCGCGCCTTCCACTCCAATCAACATGTGTAAAATTCAACATTGTTCTTTAACATAGCCTAAAAGTCCAACAAAAATTGTTAGTTTTAGAGGTCCAAAGTATGTCTTAACTGGGAACTTTGGTAAAATATATATATCTAACTAGGGAAGGGCGTTGGAATATGTCTTTACTCAAAATTGAAAATGTTACAGGAGGGTATACCCGTAATCCTGTTTTGAAGGATGTTTCTTTTGAGGTGAAAAAACAAGAATTGGTCGGTCTAATCGGCCTTAATGGTGCTGGTAAAAGCACAACAATTAAACATGTGATTGGTCTGATGGAACCCCATAAAGGAGAAATCACCATCAATGGAAGTACTTTTAACAAAAATAAGCAATTATATCGTAAACAATTTAGTTTTGTTCCAGAAACGCCAATTTTATATGATGAATTGACGCTTGAAGAGCATTTAAAGCTTACTGCTATGGCGTATGGATTGGATGAAGCTGTTTATAAAGAAAGAATGGAATTTTTGCTGCAAGAATTTCGCATGAAGAAAAGGTTGAAATGGTTTCCAGCCCATTTTTCTAAAGGGATGAAACAAAAGGTTATGATCATGTGCGCATTCCTTGTTCAGCCAGACCTTTATATTGTTGATGAGCCATTTGTCGGCTTAGATCCATTGGGAATCCAGTCCTTGCTAGATATTATGAAAAAGATGAAGGAGAGCGGCGCAGGTATATTGATGTCCACCCATATTTTAGCCACAGCTGAACGTTATTGCGATCGCTTTATTATTTTACATAACGGAAGTGTCAGGGCACAGGGGACCCTAGCGGAGCTTAGAGAGCAATTCAACATGCCGGATGCCAATCTTGATGATTTATACATTCAACTGACAAAGGAAGAAGACTATGTTTGATGAAGGAAAGCTGTGGAAAGACAGGTTTGCATGGACAAGTAAGGAATTAGGACGTTACCTACGTTATATTTTTAATGGTCATTTGGTTATTGTCTTTTTATTTTTATTAGGAACTACTGCCTTTTATTATCAGGAGGCTGTGAAAACGCTGCAGCCTGATTTTCCGGCGGCCATTCTAATGGCTTTGATCATTGGGATTTTTTTAACCCTTAGTCCAATCTATACATTTTTACTTGAAGCTGATCGAATATTTTTATTGCCATTGGAAACCAAACTGTCAGGGTATTTTAAAAAATCAATGGTGGTTAGTTTTGTCTTTCAAACATATATTTTGTTAATGATACTGGCCTTATTAATGCCGATATATGTCCAAGTTTATCAAGGGAGCTATAAGTCGTTTTTCACCTTCCTATTGGTAATCGCCGTAATGAAAATATGGAATATCTTGGTTCGCTGGCAAATTCAATATTTTGTTAATCCACAATGGCATTTAGGCGATTCTGTTGTCCGTTATTTTTTGAATGTCCTGTTTTTATATTTCTTGTTTACAAATGGAATAATCTATATGGGCTTAGTTCTGATCCTGATGATTCTGCTCTATAGTTTTTATCGCAACAAAACGAAGGAAAAAGGCTTGAAGTGGGAGTATTTAATTGATTCTGAAGAAAAAAGAATGACATCTTTTTATCGCATTGCCAATTTATTTACTGATGTTCCAAAACTGAAGGACAGGGTTAAACGCCGGAAATGGCTAGATTGGTTATTGGGGTGGGTTTCATTTCGAAACGAAGACACCTATTTATTTCTTTATTTACGAGCCTTTGTAAGAGCTGGAGATTATTTAGGTTTAGTCATTAGGCTGACTGCTATTGGAGCAGGTGCATTATACTTAGTTTCATTTGGTTTTGGTCAAATAATATTGGTGATTCTGTTTCTTTATTTAACCGGATTTCAATTGTTACCTTTAGCTGAGCATCATCAGAATAAAATATGGGTTTCCCTCTATCCTCTTGAAGAACAATGGAAGGTTAAATCCTTTCAGAAGCTATTACTAGGTATTTTGCTTTTTGAATCCGTGATATTTTCACTTGTTCTATTGGTAAAAGGAGAGATTCTTGTTAGCCTGGGAGCCTTCCTTGCTGCAGTTGTTTTTAGTGTTTATTTTGTATTTAGCTACAGTAAAAAACGATTGAAATAATCAGCTATAATTCCCTTTCGCGGCATTTGCACTTTTGTTCTTGAAACATTTTTTAAAAAATTCCGTATATAGTGTGGGGGGAATGTGAATGGTTATGAATGAATATGAAATGAAAATTGCCAAAGAAATTGTTTTGTGGAAACAGAAGCTTAACAAGCGTTCCACGTTGTTAAATCGAATTTCCAAAAAAGCACAAACTAAAATAAATGAAGTGATTCCAGAGAAAGCACACCAAATCATGACTGATAGTATTAAAAATTTGGTGAAGGCAACGCTTGTAGGTTCAAACTTTACTACTAGAAAATCAAAGCATACCGATTTGTCCTTGCAAGAACTGGATGAAAATATGAAGCTAAAACTTGAAGCGTTTCGGAAGACAGCGATGATTGAAGGAGCCAGCACTGGAGCGGGTGGAATTTTGCTAGGTTTGGCTGATTTTCCGTTACTGCTTTCAATCAAAATGAAGTTTTTATTTGAAGCTGCAGCAAATTATGGCTTTGACACGAGCAAATATGAGGAGCGGGTTTTTCTGCTTTACGTGTTTCAATTAGCCTTTTCGAGTGATAATACACGGACGAAAACATTGGCAATTATTGATAATTGGGATCAGGAAAAAGAAAAACTAAGTGAAATGGATTGGCGACAATTTCAACAGGAATATCGAGATTATATTGATTTCGTCAAGATGCTGCAGTTGGTCCCAGGAATCGGTCTCGTAGTCGGAGCGTTAGCCAATTACCGATTGTTGGATCAGTTAGGGGAGACGGCTATGAATGCCTACCGGCTCAGATTGTTGAAAAACCAGCAACTTGATAAATGAATAGAACTATAATGTGAGTGAAAGAAAAGAATAGCAGATGAATTCGAATCGATTCATCTGCTGTTTTTTTTTATTCAAAATTAAGTTCTTGGTATTGGATGGCAGCGGTAGCTAGTGTTTTGGCTGCTATTAGCAAGGCTGTTTCATCAATATCAAATTTTGGATGGTGATGGGGATATGCTTTTCCAGGGCCGTTCGGGCTGGCACCGGTAAAAAAGAAAGCACCTTTAACATGCTGAAGATAATAAGCAAAATCTTCTCCAGCCATTTGAGGTTGGATTTCGGCGACTTCTGTTACATCAGGGATTTGCGTCGCACATTCCAACAGGAATTCTGTTTCTGCTTTATGGTTTACGAGGGCAGGATAGCCCTTTTTATAGTGATAGTCATAGGTACAATCGTTGGTTATGCAGGTTCCTTTCACAACTCTTTCGATTTCGGTTTCGATTAGCGCTCTGATTTCCTCGTTAAAGGTTCGAACGGTTCCCCCTAATTTAGCTTTATCAGCGATGACGTTAAAGGCATTTTCGGCAACGAAGGAGCCGATTGACACTACTGCAGCCTCAACTGGATTAACTTTACGACTGACAATTTGCTGAAGGTTGACGACGAGCTGTGATGTCGTGACGATGGCATCTTTAGAGCGGTGTGGTTGGGCACCGTGACCACCGCGGCCATTTATAGTTATCTCTATTCGATCCGCGGCTGCCATAATCGGTCCCACCCTGGTTTGAATGGTACCGGTTGGTAGGGAAGTCCATAAGTGTGTGCCAAAAATAACGTCTACACCTTGAAGACATCCGGCTTCAATCATTGATTTTGCGCCACCAGGGGCATATTCTTCAGCATGTTGGTGAATCATTACGTAAGTGCCCTCAAATTCATGGCGTAGATTATGTAATACTTTAGCTAATACGAGCAGTGTTGCTGTATGGCCATCGTGACCGCAGGCATGCATCACCCCTGGAACTAAAGATTTATAGGGAACATCTTTTTCGTCTTGGATGGGTAAGGCGTCAAAGTCTGCACGTAGGGCAACGGTTTTTCCAGGTTTAGCTCCAATGATTTTGGCAACTACCCCGTTTCCGCCAATATTTCCTTCAACAGAGATACCGAGATTTTCATAGAATGATTTTATGTAAGCGGCAGTATTTTTTTCCTGGAAAGATAATTCAGGGTGTTGGTGTAGAAACCGTCTAATTGAAACCATTTCGTCATATTGTTCTTGTAATTGGTTATAGATTTTTGAAAGCATATGATCGCTCCTTAAAAATGCACTTTTTGATTGATTTATTCAGGAATTTTTTAGATAATTATACCACTATTTAGAAAAATATAACGGTTTAGTAATTAAGGAAGAGAGGGGATGAGGGGACTAGAATTAGCTGTATACTGAAGAAATAATCTATTATTGGTATTTGGAGGAAATTCTTATTTATGAGAAAATCAAAATCCGCTGTTATTATGCTACTTGTTTCGATAGTGGTTGCAATCTTTATTACATATAAACTTGTGGGGGCGGGTTCAGTCCCGTTTGATCAAAGTAGCTTCGCTTTTATTAGGGATATTTTTCCGCAGTCAATGCAGCCCTTGTTTATCTTTATTACCTTTTTTGGTTCAAAGTACGGATTTGCGATAGTGGGAATTGCTTTAATTCTTTGGTTATGGTTTTGGAAAAAGGATTTTATTGGAATTGCTACCGTCGTTGCTGCAGTAGCAATTGGAAATGAGCTAAATCTATTTTTCAAAGACGTAATTTTACGTCCAAGACCTAAACTTGAACACTTAGTTGAAGTAAATAGTTATAGTTTTCCGAGCGGACATGCCATGGTTGGCTTAATTCTATACATGATCTTTGCCTATTTTGTTATCGGGGATTTGCAAAAGTTATCAACAAAGTGGCTAGTTGGATTGGTGTTTGGTTTGTGGATATTATTAATTGGTGTAAGTAGGATTGTTTTGCAGGTGCATTATCCTTCAGATGTATTAAGTGGCTTTGCTTTAGGATATATTTGGACCTATTTGATGATTTTGGGTTATGAATTTTTGCGATTTAAGAAAAGGGTTTAATAGGTGTCTAATAAGGGGGTAATGCAACGGAAATATAATTCAGGAAATTGACCGAACCATTGGATTAAACAGAACGAGCTGTTTTTTGGGAATTTAGAGGATATTTTACCTGATACCTGTATAGGTATATGCGAAAAATTGATGTTTACGGAAAAAATATTAGATTAATATATTACGAATTATGGGAAAAATGTCTATTTGGTTGGGGAAAATTAGCTATTTTGTTTGCACCTAACAATATTACCGATTTTTAGGGGTTCCGTTGGGCGTGAAAAAAGTAATTTTGAGGAAACAATGTAAATATTGAGGTTGTTAATTGGTTATACCGATACGGGTATGCAGGCGAAATCCAATGATAAGCTGATCTTTACGGTACACAATAATGAAAAAGACAAGCTTATTAGGTATCCTATGGGGCTTATAGGACACCTAATAAGCAAAAATTTCACCATATTATGCACCCTAGAGGCCTTATAGGAGCTATAATATCAATGAAATTTTGCAGAATA
>CALCRD010000157.1 GCA_937894355.1 uncultured Bacillus sp. | reverse complement strand
CCTTCTACAGGCTAATATGCTACCTAGGCCCCCGCGTTTTTATACCTACGCCACAGTTCAGTAAAAGAAGCCTCATAAAAACCTCCATTCCGCCGCTACGCTGGCGGCACAAATAATATGGAATTTATTGGGTCTTTTAAAGGCCTTGGTTTAGTACTCCTCTTTTCACCCCAAAGCATGTTATTTTTTCACGCTAACCGACTCTATAAGATCTGACAATGATTCTATCATATTCAATATCTTTATTCTCTCTATGTCCGCAACATCTGCATCCTCTAATTCATCGGAAATCCACCACCATATAGAAGATCTAGTCCAGTTTTCCCATACACGCTTGGGAGCTTCGATCAGTAAGAGCCTTGCCTCATTTAATATCTCTTGATCACAACCTTCTTTTTCAAGCGTTTCTACCATATCGCTTAGGATTTTTAGATATTCATAGTCCTCAACTCCCTCCCGAACCGCTTCCCAATGCTTGCCAGTTGTTATTGAAACATTATCGAAATAAAGAGGGCTGTAACTTACACGACCACCCATATCCAGATAGTCATTCCACGGAGATGTTCCGCCTCCAGATGAATATGTCCAAAATCCAGAGCCTACCGCTCCCATCTCCCAAGCCATCCATTTTTGCAGTCTATGATAAGAATAGGGGGCCCCAACACGACCAACCCTACATTCGTATACCCACAAGTTTTTACCTGCATCGCGCAAAGATCTATAGAAGTTCGCACTTCTTATCCCACCATCTATATACGAGGCCAAATTCGGGCAAATAACATCACATACATTAAATAGTTCCTGATTAGCCTTCCACGGTTCTGAATGAAGTGGGTTTTCCCAAATAACAAACTCAGGAGCACCTGCTTTAATAGCTTTTCCCCACGCAATGACTTTCAAATCTTGCTCTTCAGTCCTGGGTTCATCAACCAAACATAAGTTTATTTGTGAAGGAGCAAGACCGATCTCTTTAATATGTTTAGCCCACTCAGCGACCCAAAAACTAACTAACTCTTCAAATCGAGGATCATTATACGGTACTCTTTCGCCTTCGGGTCCAAAGGTAGATTTATCGCCGAAATATATCATATAGTTTCTTGCACCATGCCAATCGGAAACCCAGTTGTCAAATCTAGTAAAATCCATTTCCATACCAACTACTATATCTCCAACTTTCTGGATTGAGGATGGCCAAGGAGCGGTTATGCTTGAAGCCCATGGTGAATCCACAAAATGTTCCCTCATATCTTCAATAGCCTGAACACGAACACCCTCGGTCAAATCACGTGTTAAATAATCTACATAATCCCACATGGTCAACGATAGTGAGGGGCTATCAGGAAAACTTATTGCAGAGAGCCTGAAAGATAATGGTAGATTAATTGCCTCCATCTCATGACCAGGCTCAAGGACAACTTGGCCCCGATAAGTTCCTGGCTCAACATCGTGTGGGTTGAATGTAAACCAAACCTGTCGGGTCATTCCAGCTGATATATCAATTTCAACCCCCCCGCTAACAGGCCTCGCTAAAGGCAGGGCATCCGCAATAACAATTTCTTCTCTAGTATCGACAAATTCCACCTGGTGAACTTTTATGTAACCTGGGTTAGAACCACCAGGTAGTCCTTCAATCTTTAGCTTTACTGCTAACTTCTCTTTTGAGTTGTTTGTTATATTAAACGCCTCTGCTCTGTACTCATTTGATAACATAGCGATTTCTAACTCAGGTAAGATGCCACTGCTTTCAGGTGGAATCTCTGTAGGCGATAACATATCCCAACGATTATTCTTCCAAACAACCAACTTCTCTGCTCCCTGAGCTTCCCGAAGCTTAGCATTAATTTTAAATACTCGCTCGTGTAAGGGATTAAGTGGGATTGTCGCTCTGAAATCTTCTCCCACATCTACTATTAACCTTAACCTTTCGGCTTCTAAGATATCAAGTTCTGCAATCAAACTTTGTTTTGTTGTTAAGGGAATGGAAGAGGCATTAATGTCCATTCTTATTTGGGCAATGTCCCGCCGTATACGCTTTAAAACTGCAGCTTTAACTAGATTTTCCTTTAAAAATTTATTTAAATCATCTACTTTACGTCCTGGGCTACGACCGAGGAAATCATTGGGTCCTCGATAGATTTCAATTTCATCAACAACCATGTAATCACAAGTGGGCATTACTGTTAACCTAACATATCGCCCTTTTGTCTCAAGTCTACAGGTCTTATATCGATATACTGCATATTCCATGGGCGAAGGTAAATCCTTCTCGTGAAGATGAATTAATTCGCCAGCATAATAAAAGTTAGTTCCATCATCACTAGTAAAGATATAGATAGCCTTGGGCCAAAAAAAGCTAGATTTTCCAGCAGCCGTATTAAAAGATATTCCTTTAATAGGTTCTACTTTGCCTAGGTCGATAGTTATTGAAATTAGTTTTTCGCGCATCCAACCAACAGTTCCCCTTTGTGTCCAAAAATAACCTTCTACATATTCGCCATCTGTTAATTGTAAAATATCCTTATCATCAGTGCATAGAGCATAGTTTGGGTTCGTAGAAAAAGAATATGGTTTCCCGAGAGCAATATTATCCCCTTCATTTGCTAATAGACAGGGTCTATTAGCAGCTATTAATAAGAGGGTCAATAAAGCCAAAAAAGATAATTTCTTATACAACTCAATTCCCCCTTGGAAGCTTTGCTATATAACCCGAATTCCCGTAAAAAGAATTGATGCTTTTTTGCCAGGTTGTTCACATTATTCCATTGTGAATGATCCTCATCAAAAGGGAATCAGAACAATGGCTCATTTGTCAATCAGTGCTCTTGCTTATCATCTGTAAACGAACTATACAGACCATAAGATCGTATCGATACAAAACCTCTTGACGAAAAGAAGAGGAACAATACGCATCAGCAACATATTCACCATGTACCTAATAATTTGTTTCACGATTCCAAAGAGGCTGATCTTTGCACCCACATAACGATCTTTAGGCAAAGAGCCTTGGCTTAAACCTTTAATTTCCCTTCCTATTAGTTCATCCGAGCTAACAAGAAGGGAATCATGGTATCCCCTCATGTTTGCCAACTAGTAAGCCAATGCCCTGTCTGTATATTATTTAAACCTATCTTCCTCCCGGACCTGATATACAACTCATGTTCGGCTCCCGCAGACAAATCAAAATAATTATCCGAGAAAAATATATCGGTATCTTCTCCCCTATAGCTAATATGACAAAGTCTTGCAAAAGCATCTGTCTTCACTTTTAAGTGCGTTAGCCATTCCTCCTGTAGAAACTTCTGATCTATTAACTCCGTTATAATGTTGGGACATGGCCATTCGATATTCTTCCATCCATCTGGAAAATAAATCACCCGGTTAAGCTCTATCCCATCCACATAGGCATTAATGTAAAGAAAATCTCCTTTGGGGATATCCAGTCCTTTTCTTTGCAAGCAGTCAAAAACAACAGAATCATTTGCCTTTATGATATGTTTATAACTACTACACCAAACTGCCTCACCTTGTAAGGTCTCCTGCCCATAATTAAGCTCTACCTTAACGTCCCTTTGTGTATGATTACTAAAGAGAAACTCAACTCTACCATTCCTTTCGAAAATGATGGGCAATAGTGGTGCACAGGCACGTTTGGCAGCAAAATACGAAGGTTTGGGATCTCTCGAATAATCTATGATAGACCAGTTGGAAGTAGGCCAGCAATCATTATACATCCACACCATTGTCCCGCCGTTATTCGGGTAGTCCCTACGTGCGCTTTCAAATTCAGCCCTCATCATCTCCACATGAGTTGCTTGACCATATTTGACATACTTTTCAAGATTGTCAATTTCACCGAACAAAGAACCAGCAATACTCATGGTCTGCTCATAATGGGGTAGGTTTGCATGGCCCCTTTGTATATGATAAACCCAAGCGTCATTCGGAGGCCAATGATTTTCAGGCTTTAAAAAGCTTTTGATCATTTTTATGCTACTGGGCCCTTGGATGCAAAACTCCGAATTAAAAGAGCATACCTTTTCAAAATGTTTGCGAAAGGTATCATATTTACCGCCGCTCTGAAACAGTGAGAATTTCCAGCAAGAAATATGGGAGTTACCTGAATTGGGCATATTACCATAGTCGTCCCTTGACTGGGGGCTGGACTCAATATAAGATACTCCCAGTCCAAGCTTCCCTACCATTCCCCTTAAAATCATAGTATATATTTGAGGATCATCCCTTAGCCTGTCAATACTTCTCGCGTCCTCAATCTCTGAATAAACTCCGGCATCCTGCTGTTCTGCTACCGCACAGTCCTGCTCGTATTTCCAAGAAAAGATATCTTCATTGCAACCACACCATAAAACGATGCATGAATGGTTACGAAGCCTTCGTATCTGGTAATCGGCTTCAGCTATAATTTCATCTCTCAAAGCAGAAACTGGATAGCCCGTACTGGCAAACATGAAATCTTGCCAGACCATAATTCCATGTTTATCACAAAGCTCATAGAAGGTATCAGGTTCATAGATACCGCCGCCCCATACACGAAGCATGTTGAAGTTTGCCTCTTTTGCCTTCCGGATATAAAATTCGTATTGATCCGGCTTTATAGTCCCTGGCCATATCTCTAAGGGAACCCAATTTCCACCCTTACAAAATACGGGCATATCATTTATTTCAATCCAGAAAGAGTAGCCGGGACCAGCATCCTCCGTAAACGGCTTCTCTACGATCTTGGCTTCACGCAGGCCTATTTTTCCTTCACGAGAATCGATAATCTGCCTGTTAACGATAAGCTCGACACTGTAATTGTATAATGGCTGTTCACCATATCCATTCGGGAACCAGAGCTCTGGGTTATCTAATTGCACACTTACATATGATCTATGGGTATCTCGACTTAAAACGCGTCGTATATCGTTACCGTGTCCCCATAGTCTAATTGCTATTTCGTACCCCTCTTGCTTTGTAGCACCTGTTACTTCGAAGGAAAAATCAACTCTTCCTGATTTGAAGGGCTCAATCGCCAGATCAGTCAATCTCAAATCATTATCCAATTCCAGCCACACATTCCCAGAGAGCCCGTCAGATGGTAGTGGAAGTGCCCAATCCCATCCAAATGAAAACTGTGGCTTTCTTAAATAAGCTCTTCTCCCCTTCCAACCTTCGAGTTCATGAATGCGGGGTCCACCAAGTAGTTGGTCGATAGATTTAAACCTTATCATCAATACATTTTGTTTCTCTTTCAGGTGATCTTTTACGTTAAATCGAAAAAGTCGAAAAGCATTTTTTGTCTCACCCAGGTAAAAACCATTAAGCCATATATCCGTATACCCATCAACATTTGTCATGCATAAATCTGCAGTTCTGGCAGCTATTGCTGTTGAATCAAACTCTAAAACGTACCACCATTCTTTGGATGATACCCAGTAACATTCTCTAGCCTGAGTGTCGTAATGTGGATCCGAAATTATCCCAGATTTCAACAGTGCGTCGTTTACATCACCCGGGACATTCACGTTTATCCAGTTTTCTGCTTCCAAGCATGGCTTGTTGATCTTTTCCTGAATCCCTACTTGTGGTTCCATACTTGTTAATTTCCAATTCTCGTTTAATAATACTTTCATTTTATTATCACACCTTAATCTTGTTAAAACCAAAAGGAACTTCCTAAATTCCTTGACTAAATCGACTATCTCATGGATGTATTCTGTCATGGAATGACATTATGTTATTCCTTCTCTATGCGACTCATTGCTCCCCCTGTGGAGAAATTCTATCTTTGTGGTTTCGAACCGGTAAAACCCATGAAAGTGAGCGTGAAACAAATAGATTATAAGACAACGGTAATGAGAATTCCCGCTACTTTGATGCTAAACTTTGGCTGAAGGAATGCTTTTAGTTTGAGGTATTTTCTATTTGGCCTTCGTTTCTTTCTATTTCTAATGATACGTATCGAACAGCGAATGTAACTTTAGTTGTTGCTCAAACTCTACCTTTGTTAAAGATTGTTTCGGTTCCACAGTTATAGTTACCTCTTTGCCAGGTACTAGGTGAAAGAAATTATTGGAGTAGCTGGCATCTGAATCCGTAAGCTCCAGCCAAACCCAAAGAGCTGGTTTTTTCGCAGTCAAAGTCACCAGGAAAAACGTTCGTTCTTCCTGGACCAGCGCTGTAATTTCGGGCTGAAGCAGTTCCAGATGCTTAGGCCGGACAAGGGAAAGTAAGTTTGTAGAAACAGTATTACCATCCACCTTCAATTCCAGCCACAAAAGAAGGTTTCGTTCTCCATAAGCCTTGAAGTAGGGTTTAAGATCAATAGTTTGAACACAGCTATCCTGACGCGGGAAAATATCTACTTTTTGGCTCTCCTCCTCAATCAGATTTCCTTCAATATCTGTCAGAGACCAGCTTACTTCCCCTAATTGGGGTTCTAGGAGATCGCTTGTAACATGAAGTTCCACTGTCCCCTCTTCTAGATCCTCTAAGGGCGAGATCAGAAGCGAAGCATAAAACTCCTTGGCCAGATAATGAAGAGCCTTCCAACGGCCAGCGTAATCAATAGAAGACCAACTAGCTACTGGCCAGCAGTCATTTAGCTGCCAATAGAGAGTACCCATTCCCCTGGGAATAGAACGTCGCCAATGCTCAACTGCATATTTCATCGCCACGCCTTGCAGAAGCTGGCTAAGCCAAATTACCATGTCGAAAGATGTGGGCAGACGGAACCAGGAGAGCATGTATTGCATAATAGTGGTATTACCAATGCCACTGCGCTGATGGTGTTCCATAACATAGGACGTAATATTGCGATCCTCCGGCAAAGTGTAACTTTCTATTGTACGCGGCTGTGGAAAGGACTGAAAACCAAACTCGCTGTTGAAACGGTGTGTACAAGAACGATACCATTCAAAAGGTTTATTACGGTGCCAAACCTCCCATAGATGAGCATCCCCACAATTAGGATTATTGGGATCTGTCCGATCCCCTAAAGGACTATGTGGACTAGCGGGCCAATAGTCCCTTTGGGGGTCTAAATCATTAACAATTTCAGCAAGCAACTGATCGAAAAGCTTTATATATTCCTCCCAGCTCATATGCCTTTCTGTCCGTGTATCCCTAATAAACCCCTGTTCTAATTCATTATTCCCACACCAAAGGGCTAAACAAGCATGGTGCCTAAGCCGTTTTACATTTTGGATTGCTTCCTCTTTCACCTGCTCCATGAAAGTTTCATCAAAGGCCGGATAAGCTGAACAGGCAAACATGAAATCTTGCCAGACGCAGATCCCCAATTCATCACATAGATCATAGAAAATATCATCCTCGTAAAAGCCCCCACCCCAAACGCGCAGCATATTCATATTTGCTGCTGCGGCATCCTGCACTAAGCGAGCATTATCAGCCTGCTTAATTCGTGGTGCGAACGTATCTGCAGGAATCCAGTTAGCCCCTTTAGCAAAAAATGGAATTCCATTGATGCTAAAATAGAACGACTCACCCCATTCGTCTTGCTCACGAATTAACCTTAGGGTCCTAAGACCAATTCTTTTGGTTTTACTATCCATGACATCACCTTGGGAGTTATAAAGTTCCACCTTTACTTCATAGAGGGGTTGTTTTCCCATGCCACGAGGCCACCATAGTTTAGGATCACTAATCGCAAGTTGAACCTCCCCTTTATTCCCCACAATGGGGTAGGAACTTCGAGCGCACACTTCTCCCGCCAATGACACACTTACGTTTGCTGCTAATCCAGGAAGATGCTCTTCCACTTCTGTTTGAATAAAAAGACCCACCCCGTTGGGCTGGGAGTGATCCTGGTTAATATTAATATCCTGTATCTTAGTTAGGTCATAGGCAATTAGTTCTATATCACGCCAGATTCCACAAGTCACTAGCTTAGGGCCCCAATCCCAACCGAAATTACATGGTTCTTTACGAATCCAACTAGAATTAAGCAATATTGCTTTTGTAGGAGAATTGAATTCAATGCCTTTTCCCTGCAAAAACCCTATTGGAGAGGCAAAGAAAATTTGGATGGTATTCTCTCCCTCAAAAAGCACAGGTTTCAAATCAAATTCCCAACTACAAAACATGTTTGCTGTGGTAGCGATCTCTTTTCCATTTACGACAATGGTGGCTAGGGTATCAAGACCCATGCAGGATAGTTTAATCTGTTCATGTGCCAAAAAATCACTAGAAAGATTGATAGTGCGTTGATAGAGCCAGTCTGTTTCACCAACCCACATCATTGCTAGTTCATTATCCCGCCAATAGGGATCTGGGATTTTCCCAGCTGAGAGCAAATCCAGGTGAACACACCCAGGGACTATGGCCTCTATAGCCTGGTTTTCCCCCTTTTTAAAAAGCTCCCAAGCACCATTCAGGGTAACTTTCTGCATCCTTTTCTCTCCTTTTCACCCGCCATCCATTAAAACTAATCAAATTTTTGTCTATATAGAGTGGGTCTAACAAATTAAAATGTCCAAATTTGGAAACAAAAACGGTCCTAGGCATTGCACCACATTGGCAGGTAGGAAGGTAATGGTGGGGGGGTATTAACGGGGGGAACGGTTATAATTTTCCGCTACTCCCCCTGATTTAGCTTTTCGCTTCGGTACTTTCATCTCTGATAAAGCCTTTCGTATACAATAATTCTCGCCTTGACTTTCCTGAATGGAACGCAAATAAGGCTAGAACCGTCTCTCAAAAACACCTTCTTCGCAGTTTGAATCAAGTAATTACCGGTTGGGCGAACTAATCATCATCCGGTATATGCCAAGAAGCTGTCTAGCACATAGATGAGTATTCGTCAAAAATAATTGAAAATGAGCAAAGCGCCGACACTCAATGAGAAACACAAAATGTTCAACTAAAAAGAGCAAGCGATAACCCATAGTCAGGTAGAGCCTAACGAAAATTGGCGAGTATCCCATTACAGATGCAGCTTACTGTCAAGAAATGTAAGCACAACAACAAAAGAAACGAAAACAAGACGACAAGCTGCCCAATTTCCAAAAGTTGGGTTAGGAGTGCCTAGGGGCACTAATTCCTAAGACACTCCTTTTTTATTTTGCTTTATCATCAATCATCTAGTAGTTCTTTTAGTTTAATGATATAATTAGCCGCTTTATGTCGTACCTGATCAGCAAAAGTAGTATCATGGGCATAATTAATGACTACATCTTCAGAAACATAATTTAAAAAGGCCTCTACCTCTTGCGTTAAGTTATGTTCTGGTATTTCTTTCTTGGCAAGGCAATGTAAATGCTTCAATTTGCTCTGATATTTAATATCGTCAAGTCCCTCCCTCAAACATTCATACCTAATTGAGGGGATTGATTCCTCATATGAGCGATAAACAAGAGGCCCCGCTGAAGCAATCTTCCAAGTTGCAGGTCCAACATCTCCTCCCGGACCAAGAATGTACTTCCACATTGCCATGCCATCTAAATTACGATCATAAGCTTTCCAAGCATGTAACCGATAATAACTATAAAGATTTTGTCGCATGTTTGATTGGCAAGTATAAAACCATACCTTTTCACCTTGCTCTTGAAGCTTTTTAAAATAGGTTGCATTTTCTTTAGTGTACCAATAATTATCTATAAAACACCAGTTATCAACATATGGAAGAAGAGGTTCACATATATTAGGAGAGCTCCAATGCCAACCAATTATAAGTTGGATCTGCATTTGCGGTATTGCTTCTTTCGCTACTTTGCATACAAGTAGTACCTTTTCCAGATCCTTTTCCAAATTTGGCTCATCAAACATCTCAACTATGTAATTATCATATGATAGTCCATGCTCATGCAAGACAGCATCCACTTCTTTCAACCACGAAGCCCATGCGTTTTTCCAAATGTCACTCCCAAAAACAAAACGGTTTCTAGAGTAATGCTCAAAAACAGGATAAAGATTATACCCCACCCAAATTTTTATGTCTGACCCTTCAGGAAACCAATCCAACTGTTTAAGGTGATCGTGAAGATCAGGCATTAAAACTGGTTTTTTGATCGAACCATCATCGTTAAAATTTGCTGTTGCTCCCCAAGGGTTGACTTGAAAATACCTTATACCATGTTCAAACTTATCTTTGAAAAAAAGATTATTATCAGCCCTATGCAATAAACTTAACGGAATAGGAGGCTCTTGGGGTAATTCTATAGGCCATATGGTTAAGTCAAGCAGTATATCCTGCATCGGTCCGGAGTAATCCACCTTATATTCTGCAGGTTGGCTTAAAGGAATCACTCTCAAAAATCCATAGTAATCGCCCGGTTTTGCGTTCTTACAATCAAAAGTTACCCATATTATACTGGAGTCATGAGCTGGTACTGTAATAGTATGGCCTGAATTTATTAAAGGTAAGGGATCAAATCTTAAACCGTATCCCGGCGAATCGCTCTCTTTAACCCTGATCGCTTCCCTCATTATAATGGCATCACCGGAGAAAAAATCACCATCCCAACCTATTAAGTTTTTTTGTTCAATACCGCTTTTTTCTTCACCAAAAATAATGACTCGATAAGCCTCTGTAGAATCCGTTAGGTTAGTAATAATAATCGGCAGAGACTCATATTCGTTAATGGATGCGAAGACCTCGATTTTTTCTAACATTTCATGACTTGGAAGGGACAATGGTATACTAAAATCAGATGTTGGACTAACTGTACTTACTAAAAAATCAGATGGTAAATCCTGATCAACAACTCTCTCTGATATTGAAACATTATCAACTAAAATATATGAACCTGGCTTTTCTCTTAACCCAGCAGAATTAGACTCACTACACCAAATTGGTATCCGCAAAACAGCAGTATCTGCATTGGGGCCAGTGATAAAAGTTCCTTTATACTGTGCCCAATTTGGTTGAACCTTTATTGTGCCTGCTAAACTGGTATTTATCTGCTCTCTCCCTGCTTGCCCTTTAGCATCCTTAGGCCATGTAAATGCGACAATTGGACTAGTGTAATTAACTGTCCCCTTCATATCAAACGAGAATTCGTATGTTGTATTAGGTTTTACCCGTATTGCCCTGCTTCCATCTCCTCCATTGTCTCTAGCACCGCCTATTAACATAGACGTATTAACAACTTTTACTCCTCCTGACAATCCATAGTCAATTATTTCTAGTTTGGCACATTTATTCCAACTTTTGTCTTCTGTATATATGGAAAAATCATAGGAGCCCTCACTTTTCATAAATGTAAATTCACTTATCTCTGCTCCTTGAAGATCCCCGTTTTTCAAGAGGTTCTCACCTGCGTTAACAAAATAGTCTGTTTGAGCAAATAGCAATGGCATGGCTAAAAGAAATAACATTGTAAACTTGATTCTTTTCCTAATCATGGTAGCTCCCCTTTTTCTGTGTTTTATCCTAACGATTCATGAGCACTTTCTTTGTAAGTATCTTTTCCCTTTTTAGGAGTTATAACTTTTAACTGCGACAAAACAAACCTCTTTTGGGGTTCTTTGCCGCGAAAATCTTTTCCATTCCAGATCATAAAACATAAACCAGTAGGGTTATCTCCTGTATCTAAGGTTTCAAGATGCTAGCCCTTAAAATTGCAGTACTTTTTGAATTTCGCACCCTCGCTGAAAGGAAAATCAAAATGGCCCATTGCGATAGAACCGTTGTTATAATAGCATTTAGACTTAATTCCATTTCTAGGATTATTTAGCTTTTGAAACTGGTTACTTAAAAATGATTCTTCAAAGGATTTTATATACCGATCCAGTGGATTCCCAGAACAATGTATCTACTGCCCCTGGTGAAATGCACCGATTTCACTTTTCTTTTTTGTCCAATCAAAAAGGGCAATCATAAGTCCCTCTTCTTTTTCCAACAGCCGATTGTAAACTTCCTGTGCATGGTTGATAGTGGTAACCTCACTGATGAGTAGATCCGAACGAATCCTTCTTTGACCTAGCAAGGCCATGATAGTTTCATTATCCTTTGAAAGCGTCTTGATACATCCGAAGTTGTCTGCTTTCGCCCGACATTTCGTATGAGCGCCGACAATGGTGATCCCTTTTCTGTGAACATCTTCGTAGAAATTGACATTTTCAGTGTTGCCTCTCGACGATCCGAGCAAAATAACCCGGCCAAACGGTTTTGCTATTTTAAAAGCTGAAAGAATAGCCTTTGGGGAACCAGTAGCTTCGATAACTACATCAAATTTATTCTGCAACTCCTCCTTCTCAGTTGTGTACTCAACCTCGTTGACTCCACACTGTGTAGCAAGCTGACCTTTCCACTTAATAAAGTCAAACCCAGTAACAACAGTAGCTCCGGCCACATTGGCAATCTGTGCCGCAAAGTTGCCGATGGGTCCTAAACCAATGACGGCAACCTCGTCACCAATTTGGATTTTCGCCTTCCGAACACCCTGCAAAGCGATAGATGCCAGACAATAGACAGAAGCATCCTTCTCTGATACGTTAGAAGGGAGCAAAGTACAAAGATCAGAGCTGATTACCTGCCTAGACATATGCTGGCCTATGCAGACTATGGTATCTCCGACCTTAAATTTTTTTACGTTTTCTCCTATTTTCAACACCTTACAACAGGCGCTATAACCTGGGTAGAAAGGATATTCCTTCACTGTATTCTCCATCTGATGTAAAAAGGCGAGTTCGGTACCGGGAGAAATTGCACTATATAAGGTTTGTACCAGCACATCATCCTTATTAACCTCTCCGATCTCATATTCCTCAACACATACAATTCCTTTTTCAGTGAATGCTACTCTTTCTGCTTTCATGATTTATAACCATTCCTCTCGCGCAAAGATTGCCAAAACAGCAAGTCTTGATTATACCCATTTTTAGTACTTTAATGCCATTACGCAGGTTACTCATTTCATCCAGTCCACAGGAACAGTATTTCGTGTTCCTGTGGACCCTTTTCTAGGAAAACCTAGTATTAAATATATCTCATTCCCCGTGGTTCTCAATACCATCAAAAGGCTACTAATCGTTCAACCTGTCCCGCTTAGAAGATCGCTACCTATGATTGATGGTATTTCCGTTGGCGCTGATCTATTTTAATCCTAAGTCATATACCAACGGTTACCTCTCTTTTATTTTTTGACGACTCATAAATTGCCTTTATAACAGCAAGTGATCTAATCCCTTGCTCTCCGGTGATAAGAGGCTTTCTGTTGCTCTTTATTGCATTAATGAAATCAACATACTGTTTTTTATGAGAACTAGTATCAAGTTCTTCAGCCTTTGATTGCCCTGTCTTTACTGAGCTCTTTCTACTTAAAAGCTTTCCTAATTCAAGGTTTTCGCCTTCCTTGAATTGGCAAAAGTTAAGTTGATCATTTTGAATAACTACCGTTCCATTTTCCCCGTATATACTCAGCTCAGTAAATAACCCGGGATAAGCAATTGTCGTACCTTCAATTGTGCCTATCGCTCCACTTTTAAACTGGAGGGTTGCGATACCTGTGTCCTCTACTTCAATACTTTTATGGAAAAGAGTTCTACATTTACCGTTTACGCTTTCAACTGGCCCCATGATGTACAGAAGCAGATCTATGTAGTGGATTGATTGGTTGATAAGAGCCCCTCCTCCATCAAGCTTCCACGTCCCCCTCCATGAGTTCCCAATGTAATACTCGGGTTCCCTGTACCAAATAGTTCGAGAAGAACCCATGAATAATTTGCCCATATCGCCATAATCCACAGCCTTTTTCAGCGCCTGTATTGCATCATCAAACCTGTGCTGCATTATTACACTCAACTTGACCCCATTTTCTTTGCAAACATCTATCATTTTTTCGGCCTTATCAAGTTGAACTTCCATAGGTTTTTCTACAATTACATGCTTGCCGGCCTTGGCAGCTGCTACAGCTGCCTCATAATGCATCCCAGAAGGCAAACAAACTGCTACTGCATCAATATCATCTCTTTCTATCAGCTCTGTGTAATTCTCGTAAAAAGAACAGCCAAAACTTTCTGCGAGACTTCCGCATAAAGTAGGATTCATATCCGAAACCCCTACCAGGATGGCCTCCGAGATGCTGTTTATGATACCTGCATGTATTTTCCCGATGGTACCACATCCTACAACTCCAAATCGTACCATTTCCAGAATCTCCTCCAAGTGCTTAACTTATACAACAATAGATCTTGTCGACATTAATCCCAAAATATCTATCCACCGATTTCATAGCAAGCCATTTATAACTTAATATCATTATGACACGTCTACCATACGTATCTTATGGTTTGCCTGGTATTATAATTATAAGGAGGCCTGCCCAACTGTTTCTTTAAATCTTAATCTAGGCACTTAAAAAAATGATCGGGTTTTAATGAATACTAAATCCAAGGATACTAATTTTCTATGCCAATTTGAAGATTGTACCCTAGCTTTGACCATTTAGGCTTTGTGGTTAGTCTCCTTCGTCCATTGTTTTGGCAGCTTAACATCCTACCGTTG
>CALCRD010000156.1 GCA_937894355.1 uncultured Bacillus sp. | reverse complement strand
TCCTGATGCGTCTGCCGACGCAACAGAACAGCGATATTGAGGAATTGTTGCCGCATCAATGGCAACCCGTTCAGCACACCAATTAAAACGTTCGCAATAGTCAGCGGACGTCAAGGTGTAGTTTAGCGTTCGTTTACGGATCAGGCCCATTGAATCTAGCGGATTGAATCAGGCTCATCACCAAAGCGACTTGGCAATGATTGAATGGCCCGGCTCTTTCTACCTGTGGGTCAATTAAATACCCGGTAACACGCTATGTGTTTCCTACATTGGTTTAACAGGCTGAAGTCTAGTGTACTTCTTTTAAGAGCGCTAGATAAGCACGATCAAGCTCTTTATCATACTTAGCCATTAACTGAGGATTATCGTAGTCAATATGTGCTTGTTTGGATAAATCGACCAATTTTCTGTGTTTCTCATTAATCGGATTGAAGACAGGAACATTCACGGGTGGTCTAATTTTGAAGGTCCTACTATCGCTGGACTTGAGGATAAACTGAGCAACAATCGGGGCATTAAATATTGCACATATATAATGAGCTTCATCCTCAGTAATAAACTCTCCATTGGCTCGCTGAGAAATAGATACGGCATGATTTTGAAACACTGGGCGCTTACCCTCGTCTGACCAAGGCACGGGCAAGCGAGAAACGACAGCAGCCTGCCATTTTGTGTTATCCCGGAAAGCTACAAAATAGTCACCATAAGAATATTCTCCAACACGCGCTAGAGCATAGAACTCATTTTTGTGCTTTTTCCCAATAATCTTATCGTTGTAGGCAGTTTGATCTTCAAGCGATAAGCGGTTGGCATTCAGATACTGCATCAGATTAGGGGCTAGCGTTGTGAGCCGCTCGCTTCCGATGGGCGAGCGTGCATATTTTTCATAAGGAAATGGGACTACATACGGTGATGGCTCAATATGAAACCGTTTAATGTCGGTACCTTTGACCAACGGGTAGAGCATTTCAGTTTCTATCAGGAAGGTTCCCGCTGCAATTTTATGTTTGGATCTGCTACTTTGGTAATTATTTACATATACGCTGCCTTTACGAATTTTCTTGGTATTGTCGACCGTAAGCACGAACAGCTCTTGCGGGAAAATCTCGACGCCTTCACGTCCTGGATAAAAGCATTCACCAGCTACAAGATTAAATTGCTTCCCTTCTTCTACGTCGAATGCATAACTAAATGCCGTGTTAGTCCCGGTGGTAATGGCTATAATGTCATTACGGTCAAACACATGCTCTATATCAGAGAAACGCTGACAATGTGCATAATTTTTTAACGGAAAGATGTTTTGATCCTTGTCGTTAGGCTTCTTCTGAAATTGAATGATCGGTACACCTTGAGAGTAATCACATTCAGATTTAGCTATGATATAACCCAAGAAACGATGACCAACAGGGGCAAATGGTTTGCCTGCCTTATTCCAGTCGACAAAGCGCTGAAAGTACAGACGTTCATCCCCATCCAAATAAAATTTTCGGAAACCTTCGTAAGATTGCTGGAAAATAAGGTTTTCTGGCATAAGGAAGCCAATAACTCCTCCATCCTTTAACCAGTTTTGTGCAGCAACATTAGATATAAGAGCGCATACATTAAGGTTGATACCCCCTGTAATACCATCGCCAGAAAAGAGCCTCCGATCAATGCACAGTTGCTTGATTCGCTCCCGATAACCTTGGGGAAGGTTTTTCCAGTCGATCCAAGGTGGATTACCGACGATAATATCAAACCTTCCTAAATTCGCTGTTGTCAGGAAGTTGCTAATAATCCTGGCCCAAATTCCGTTCCACTTATTGCGTTGAAGATCAACTAAATTCTTAGCCAGCTCAACAATATTCTGCCTAATTTCTGAGGTCAAATCGTTAGGTGTAATAATGTTACTGAGCTCTTTAGCAACTGCCTCTTCATTTTCGTTTTCAATGTGAGTTTCCAAAATAGTCATTGTCTTGGAAAATTTGGGGACATCAGCTACCGCACTTTTAGGAAGCATCAGGTTCAATGGACCTTTTTCAGTATTGATTACATATTCTAGGCAAAGGACCTCTCCTATTTTCTTTGGCCTCGGAACATAGGAAGCGTCACCCAGGTAGACTGGAACATCAAACTCATCCTCGTCACCAATCAGGTGTGAAAGGTTTATAAAGTAGTTAATTCGAGAGGTTAATGCCGCCAGCGGGTTGAGGTCAATACCTTTTACTCGGGATAGAACCCCGCTCAACTTCTCTTTATCTGATAGTTCTTTTGACTCATCCAGCACGAGACGGATGAGTGACGTAATAAAGGTACCGCTGCCGCAACATGGATCCAGCGCTGTCCAATTTTTAGGGCGATGCGTTCCTAGCGCCTCCAAAATAGTCTGCTCTGCCAGCCATGGTGGCGTATAAAACTCCCCCATACTATGGCGCACTTTATCGGGAATTATCGCCATATATAGGTCTTTAAATAAATCCTGTACCTGCCCTCCATCGAACATATGATGGTTTTCATACTCTGCGAGTATCGCGAATACTTGCTTGACAGCGCTATAGATCTTTTCATCCCATTGCTCGCTCGTGCAATACCACGCAAAGAAATCACCTTCCAGAAGATTGCCAAAACCCTCTTGGCGAAAAATGGCACCGCTCTCCAATCGATCTAAGTGTGAACGTAATGTTTC
>CALCRD010000155.1 GCA_937894355.1 uncultured Bacillus sp. | reverse complement strand
GATAGCAGCATAAAAAATTAAAAAAGGAGCTGTCCTTTTGGAACAGCCCCTTTTTCTCTAGATGTATTCAAGTCATAATTTATTTAATTAATTTTGTCACTAAATGCATTATTTCATAAATCTATTATTAATTAAATACTATGTTGTCGTTAAATTCTAAGTTTGTTTCCATCTTGATTCTATTGATCTCATTATCATATTCTTCAACTTGTTTCTCGCAGGATTATCCTTTCAGAAATCAAAATCTTCCTTTAAAAGACAGGGTAAATGATCTGATAGAAAGAATGACGATAGAGGAAAAAGTATCACAACTAATGAATAATACTCCTGGGATAGAAAGACTTGGAATACCTCCATATAATTGGTGGAACGAAGCTTTGCATGGTGTGGCAAGAGCGGGACGAGCAACTGTTTTCCCACAAGCTATTGGACTAGCCGCTACTTTTGATAGTCAAGCAATCTATGAAACTTTTACAATAATATCGGATGAAGCAAGAGCAAAATATAATGAAGCGCAGTCTAAATTGAATTATAATCAATATTATGGACTGACTTTCTGGACTCCAAATATCAATATATTTCGAGATCCAAGATGGGGCAGAGGCATGGAAACTTATGGCGAAGATCCATATTTAACTGGTGAATTAGGAACAGCTGCTGTGAAAGGTTTACAAGGTAACAATCCTTACTATTTTAAAACGCATGCTTGTGCTAAACATTTTGCTGTTCATAGTGGACCGGAATGGGGACGACACGAGTTTGATGCTTACGTTTCATCTCGAGATTTATGGGAAACATATTTACCAGCTTTTGAAAAACTTGTCAAGGATGCAAATGTTCAAGAGGTTATGTGTGCTTATAACAGACTGGATGGAGAACCTTGTTGTGGCAATAAAACTTTATTAAATGATATTCTGAGAAATGAATGGGGATATAAAGGAATGATTGTCTCTGACTGTGGGGCTATCAGTGATTTTTGGGTAAAAGATTCTGTAACTAAACGACATGAAACTCATTCTGACAAGATGAGTGCTTCAGTTGATGCAATTAGAAGTGGAACAGATTTAGAATGCGGTGGTGATTATAGCTCGTTGGTTAATGCGGTCAAACAAGGAAAAATATTAGAACAGGAAATAGATGTTTCTCTTAAACGTGTATTATTAGGACGATTCAAATTGGGAATGTTTGATGATCCTAAAAAAAATCCTTGGTCTAACATTTCTTCTAATATTGTCGGAAGCTTAAATCATAGACAAAAAGCATTGGAAATGGCTAGGAAAAGTATTGTTCTACTAAAAAATAGTAATAAAATATTGCCTTTGTCAAAAGAACTTCAAACAATTGCTGTAGTTGGACCTAATGCAAATGATTCTGTTATGCAGTGGGGTAATTATAATGGAATTCCTACTTATACTGTCACTTTGTTGCAGGGAATAAAAAATAAATTGCCAAATGCAAGAATCATTTATCAAGATGCTTGTGATTATTACAAAGAGCCTGCAAATGGTAACTTCAATGATGTGATGGAGAAAATCAAGGATGCAGACGTGGTTATTTATGCTGGAGGTATCTCACCAACTCTCGAAGGGGAAGAAATGCCTGTAGATATTCCTGGTTTTAAAAAAGGTGATCGAACAAGTATTGAATTGCCAAAAGTTCAGCAACTTTTTCTAAAAGAACTGAAATCTTTAAATAAACCTATTGTCTTTGTTCTTAATACTGGAAGTGCCATTGGTTTAAAAAATGTGGTCAATGATGTGGATGCATTAATAAATGCTTGGTATGGGGGTGAAGAGGGAGGAAATGCTATTGCGGATGTTTTGTTTGGCGACTATAATCCAGGTGGAAAGTTGCCAATAACATTCTATACTTCTGATGATCAATTACCTGATTATACAGATTATTCAATGCAAAATCGCACTTACAGATATTTGAAAGAAAAACCTTTGTTCTCATTTGGATTTGGTTTAAGTTATACGGAGTTTGAATTAGCAAATATTCGTTTATCAAAGTCAAACATTAAAAAAGGTGATTCAATAGTTATTAGTATTAATTTGAAAAACAAAGGAATATTCGACGGTGATGAAGTAATTCAGGTGTATATAAAGAATAACTCGGATATTCAAGGCCCAATAAAATCGTTAAAAGCATTCAAAAGAGTGCATTTGCCCGCAAACTCTTCAAAAAAAATCAATCTGACTTTGTCTGATGGTGCATTTTTATCTTTTAGTGACTTTACTCGTCGAATGGAAGTTATTCCTGGAAAATATACAATATATGTTGGTAATTCTTCAACAGAAAGTGATCTCAAATTGTTTAATATTACTATTGAATAATAAACTTGTATCATATGAAAAAAAGAGTATTTATTGTTCTGCTGACTTTGTCAATAATTTCCTGTTCTAAAAAGTATCAATATTCTGAGTTTGTTAAAGATCCTATGACTGATTCTGTTTATATACAAGATTCTGTCCAGGTGATCAAAGCAAAAAATGATACATTGGCTTATTTGAAAGCTTATGAGAAATATTGTTTTTCTCAGAAACGAAGTAAAGATATGTTTGACGTGACTGCCAAATTTGGACCAATGCCTGATTCTTTCAGTTTGGTTAATCCACAGGGCAAAGAGATTTCTAATATTGAGTTCTTTTCTAAAGATACAATGAAAACAAAAATTGCTTATAAAGTTTTTACAGGAAAAAGAACTGTTATTGAGAAAAGATATTCAATTGATCAATAAAGTCATGATTAATTTTCGCATCTAAACATTTAAAAGGTAACGATATTAGTGGACGATACAATAAAAATAAAAAGCGAACTCATATGAGTCCGCTTTTATTGATTTATCTAATAAATGATTTATTAATCATTGTTATTCTCATCATGTTTCTTAACTTCAGGTCTTTCTGGACGAGGTAACATCACTTTACGAGAAAGTTTGAACTTACCGCTACGTGGATCAATTTCAATTAGTTTTACTTGAATTTTATCACCTTCTTTAATTCCGGCATCCTCAACTTTTTCCAAACGTTTCCAATCTATTTCCGAAATATGAAGCAAACCATCTTTTCCTGGAAGGAATTCGCAAAATGCTCCATATGGCATAATTGAACGAACAGTAGCATTATATACTTCTCCAATCTCTGGAATAGCAACAATACCTTTTATCTTATTCATTGCCAAATCAATAGAGGCTTTGTTGGTCGCTGATATCTCAACGCGACCAATATTGTTGATTTCCTCAATTGTAACAATTGCACCTGATTCTTCTTGAATGCCTTGAATTATTTTTCCTCCCGGTCCAATAACTGCACCAATAAAATCTTTCGGAATCTCAATTACTTCAATACGAGGTGCATGAGGTTTCAAATCTGCACGTGGTTCGGAAATGGTTTCCATCAACTTGCCCATGATATGTTCGCGTCCGGCTTTAGCTTGAGCTAATGCTTTTTCAAGGATTTCATAAGAAAGTCCGTCTACTTTAATATCCATTTGAGTGGCAGTGATACCGTCTTTTGTTCCACAAACTTTAAAGTCCATGTCGCCTAAATGGTCTTCGTCACCAAGAATATCAGAAAGAATAGCATAATTCTGACCTTTGTTTTCGGAAATTAAACCCATTGCAATTCCGGCTACTGGCTTTTTAATGGGTACACCGGCATCCATTAATGCTAATGTTCCGGCACATACTGTAGCCATAGAAGAAGAACCGTTTGATTCCAAAATATCTGAAACTATACGAAGTACATAGGGATATCCTGTAGGAATCATCCTTTTTAATGCCATGTGCGCAAGATTGCCATGACCAATTTCGCGGCGGCCTGTTCCTCTTTGAGCTTTAGCTTCACCAGTTGAAAAAGGAGGGAAATTATAATGTAAAAGGAAACGTTCTGTACCATGATTAAGTACATCATCAATGATTTTCTCATCAAGTTTTGTACCTAGGGTAACAGTAGTGAGGGATTGAGTTTCGCCACGAGTAAAAATAGCTGAACCGTGAGGACCGGGAAGTGGACTTACCTCACTCCAAATTGGACGAATTTCAGTGGTCTTTCTTCCATCAAGACGTTTGCCTTCATCAAGGATGCTTCTACGCATTGCCTCTTTTTCAACATCGTGATAATATTTTGAAACAAGTGAAGCTTTAGCATCACGTTCTTCTTCTGGAAGACTTGCAAGAAATGCTTCTTCAATAGCTGCAAAATTATCCATGCGTTCGTGCTTGTTTGGATTCTCTGCAGTAGCAACTTCATAAGCTTTTGAATAACAGGTATCCCAAACTTGTTTGCGAAGTTCCTCATCGTTATCTTCATGATTGTATTCACGTTTTACCGTTTTACCAACCATTTCTGTCATTTCTAATTGAGCACGACAATGTTTCTTGATTTCTTCATGAGCGAACTTAATAGCTTCAAGCATTTCTGCTTCAGATACTTCATTCATTTCACCCTCAACCATCATAATGTTGTCGAGTGTAGCACCAACCATGATGTCCATATCTGCTTGTTCCAATTGCTCATAGGTGGGATTAATGGTAAACTTGCCATTAATTCGAGCAACTCGTACTTCAGAAATAGGGCCGTTAAATGGTATGTCTGATACCGCTAATGCAGCAGAAGCGGCTAACCCTGCCAAAGCATCAGGCATATCTTTTCCGTCTGATGAGAACAGAATAACATTTACAAAAACATCGGCATGATAATCGTCCGGAAACAATGGTCTGAGTGCACGGTCAATTAATCGACTGGTGAGAATTTCATTATCAGAAGGTCTGCCTTCACGTTTTTGAAAGCCACCGGGGAAGCGTCCGTTTGACGCAAACTTTTCTCTATATTCCACTTGAAGTGGCATAAAATCTGTTCCGGGGGTTGCATCTTTTGCGGCACAAACAGTAGCTAAAAGAATTGTATCACCCATTCTTAAGGTGACCGATCCGTCAGCTTGTTTTGCCAATTTCCCTGTTTCGAGAGTGATCGTGCGTCCGTCTGACAACTCGATACTCTTAGCAATTGGATTCATCATAAATTTATTGATACTTTTTTCTACTATTTAAAATTGTGCAAATTTAAACAAACTTTTCGGTATAACCGTGTAATGAACAATAAAATATCACTTTACAAGCTGAAAATAAGTAATCGAAAATTACGAATGACTCATTTTAATTTTTGGCATTTTTTGTATAAGTTTGCACTCTTATATCAACTTATTATTTTTAAATATGAAAAAACATTTTTTCAATTATCTATTTGCTCTTATTGTTGGAGTAGTAATTTTTTCGAGTTGTAAATCCGAAAAAACATTTGAAGTGAAAGGAGAAATCTCCGCAGGAGCAGGTGACACTTTATATTTGGAACATCGAGGACTGGGCGGAGTTGATATAATTGATTCTTTGAAAATAAAGAAAGATGGTACTTTTTCATTTAAAGCTCCAGCTCCCGAAAATCCTGAATTTTATCAATTACGCTTGAAAGATCAATTGGCTGTTTTTGCAATAGATTCTATGGAAACTTTACAAGTTAAAGCTGATGCGGAGAATCTTACAAATACTTTTACTACAATAAATTCGGTGGTCAATGATCAAATAAAACAAATTGATAATAAAGCAATGAATGTTCGCCAAAGCATTTTTGATCTGGCAAAGAAACATGATTTGAAAGAAATTGATGATATCACTTATCTGCAATTGGCCGATTCGTTATTAAATGAATATAAAGGTTTTGCTACTCAATTAATTATAGGAAATCCTTCTGGCGCAGCTGCATACTATGCGTTGTTCCAAAAAGTAGATGATTATTTGATTTTCGACCCAATGAACAAAAAAGATTATTCTATGTTTGGGGCTGTTGCTACTTCATGGGATAGATATTACCCGGGAACATCACGTTCAAAACATTTGTATGATTTTACTATGAATGCATTGAAAACGAGAAGACAAACAGAACGACAACAAGAATTTTTTGAAAAAGTTCCTGTGGAAACAATCAGCGAAATGCCGGATATTGTATTGCCGAATGTGAACGGTCAACAGGTATCTCTTTCTTCTTTAAAAGGAAATGTGGTTTTACTGGATTTCACTGTTTATAATGCAAAATATACTTTGCAACAAAACATGAAGCTGAATTCGGTTTATTCACAATTGGCAAATAGAGGTTTTGAAATATACCAGATATCACTCGATTCTGATGAGCATGTATGGAAGAATGTGGCAAGTAATCTTCCATGGGTTACGGTTCGAGATCCGGAATCGGTTTACTCTGAACTGTTGACAAGATATAACGTAAGAGATATACCAACAGCATTTATATTAGATAGAAATGGTAATTTATTGACACGCATTGAAAACTACGATAATCTTTTAAACGAAGTGAGCAAGTTCTTGTAATGTGAAAAGATTATAGAATAATGAACAATGAAGAACTGGAACGGGCATATAAAATAATTGAGTACACTGGTACTAATTTATTTCTGACAGGTAAAGCCGGAACGGGCAAAACTACCTTTTTGAAGAATCTTAAAAAAAAGTCACCTAAACGAATGGTGGTGACTGCACCGACTGGTATTGCTGCAATAAATGCCGGAGGTGTAACCATACATTCGTTTTTCCAATTACCTTTTGCACCATACATCCCTGGTACAAAATTTAACTTTTCACATTCTAGATTTCGATTTGGTAAGGAGAAACGAAATATCATCCGAACCATGGACTTGCTCATAATCGATGAAATTAGTATGGTGCGAGCCGATCTCCTTGATTCAATAGATTCTGTTCTAAGAAGATATCGCAATGATTCTCTCCCTTTTGGGGGTGTGCAATTGTTGATGATTGGAGATTTGCAACAATTGGCACCTGTGGTAAAAGATGAGGAGAGGCAGATGTTGAGCAAGTACTATGAAACAGCTTTCTTTTTCAGTAGCCAGGCGCTTAAGAAAACAAATTATGCTACTATTGAATTGAAGCAGGTTTATCGTCAAACTGATCCGGTTTTTTTGTCGTTATTGAATAAAGTGCGCGAAAATCAGACTGATGAACAAACTTTGTCGGCTTTAAATAAAAGGTATATCCCCGATTTTAACCCAAGCAAAGAACAAGGGTATATTCGTTTGGTTACTCACAATGCACAGGCACTTCAAATTAACGAGTTGGAAATGTCTAAACTCGAAGGACCAATGTATGAGTTTAATGCTACAATAACTGGCAATTACCCGGAATATTCTTACCCTACAGAAAAAACTCTATTGCTGAAAAAAGGTGCTCAAATAATGTTTGTAAAGAATGATCCTTCGTTTGATAAACTTTATTATAACGGAATGATTGGCGAAATAACAGAAATAGATGAGCTTGGCTTTTTTGTTAGGCCACAAGGCAGTGATCAAGAAATTGAGGTGAATCCCGAAGAATGGGAAAATACTAAGTATGAACTGGATGAAGAATCGAAAGAAATTACAGAAAAAGTGGAGGGGGTTTTCAAACAGTATCCTGTTAAAATGGCTTGGGCAATCACCATTCATAAAAGTCAAGGATTAACCTTCGAGCATGCAATAATAGATGCACATGCTAGTTTTGCTCACGGTCAGGCTTATGTCGCACTTAGTCGTTGTAAAACATTGGAAGGTATGGTGCTAAGTACAAAATTTTCACAAAAGGCCATTATCAATAACGAAAGTGTAAATGCTTACACAAATGAACTTGAAAAAAGAGTTCCCGATGATAAATCATTGGAACAAATGAATCGGAAATACAATTTTCAAGTGGTTAGTGAACTTTTTGATTTCTTGCCAATAAAAAAACTTCTAAAAAAAGAAGTGTACTTGGTGCAAGAATATTTTTCGCAACAATTTCCACAACAGCTGGAATTGTATAAACAATACCTGGAAGAATTCGAAACAAATATTCTACAGGTATCGACGAAGTTTCAAAAACAGTTTGAACAACAAATCAATACGTTAGAAGATTTTAAAGAGAATGTCTCATTGCAGGAAAGATTTAAAAAGGGGGCAGAGTATTTTGGAAAAACATTAACACCGTTTAAAGAGTACTTAGAACAGATAAATTTACCTGCTGATAATAAAGAATTTCATAAGAAATCAAATGATCTATTAAATGAACTCAATACTTTAATTGTGCAAAAGATTATGGCATTAGAGTTTATAGAACAAAACGGGTTTGAACTGAATCAATTTCTACACCAAAGGGCTCTTATTTTGTTAAAAGAACCCAAATTTAATGTCAAAGAAAAGAAGGAGAAAAAACAATTATTTATACCAACAGATATTCTTCATCCCCAACTTTTTGAACAACTTGTTGAATGGAGAAAAGAAAAAGCTAAAGAATTACAGGTTCCAGCTTATGTTGTATTGCAACAAAAAGCTGTTATCGGAATAACAAACCTTTTACCGGATAATGACGAATTGCTTTTGGCAATCCCGCATGTGGGGAAGAAAACTCTCGAAAAGTATGGCGATGAACTACTGGAAATAGTGTCGCAATATGTTGATAATTATAAAAATAAGCGTGAGTAATAATTTATTTGTAATCTTAAATTTTAAATTTGGAATATAGAAATTTAATTAGTATCTTTGTTTTTATATAAGTAGGAGAAAAAGAGTTCCGGTTTCTATCAAAGACGCCGGAATTCTTTTTTGTCGCTTTTTATGTTTTTTATTAACCAACATTATTAACTTATAAAGTATTAAAATTATGGCAGTTACTTACATGACTGAAGAGGGTCTTCGGAAATTGAGAGAGGAAGTGGCCGAAATGGAATCTATTCAAAGACCGGAAATATCTAGACAGATTGCTGAAGCCAGAGATAAGGGCGACCTCTCTGAGAATGCCGAATACGATGCAGCAAAAGAAGCACAAGGTATGTTAGAAGCTAAAATAGCTCAATTAAAAGGTATTTTAGCATCAGCTCGTGTTATTGATGAAGCGATGATAAACACTGATCATGTACAAATTATGAACAAGGTTACTCTTAAGAACCTGAAAACAAATAAGCTGATGACTTATACTTTGGTTTCGGAGAATGAGGCTGACCTGAAGTGTGGAAAAATTTCAGTAAATACTCCCATTGCAAAAGGTCTACTTGGCAAAAAGGTGGGCGAGGTGGCTGAGATAAAAGTACCCTCTGGATTAATTACATTCGAAGTGATAGACATCTCAATTTAATTAGCTAAAATGGCAACAGTTTTCAGTAAAATAATCAAAGGCGAAATTCCATCTTACAAAATAGCGGAAGATGAAAATTATTATGCCTTTTTAGATATCAATCCCTTGGTAAAAGGACACTCTTTGGTCGTACCAAAAAAAGAAATTGATTATCTATTTGATTTGGACAATGAAACATTGGCTGGGATGATGGTGTTTGCAAAAAAAGTGGCCGATGCTATTTACAAAGCCGTACCCTGTAAAAGGGTGGGGGTAATGGTGCTGGGATTGGAAGTGCCTCATGCTCACATACATTTGATTCCATTGCAAACAGAAAAGGATGCTAACTTCGCAAATCCAAAACTTAAACTCACTGAAGACGAGTTTATCGAAATTGCCCAAGCTATTAAAACACATTTATAGAATAATAAAACTAGATAAAAGCAAGGGGCTGTTCCAAAAGGACAGCTCCTTTTTTAATTTTTTATGCTGCTATCTT
>CALCRD010000154.1 GCA_937894355.1 uncultured Bacillus sp. | reverse complement strand
CAAAAAAAAAGCATAAAGTTGCCAAATGGCAATTTATGCTTCTTGTAACTCACGTGTTGTAGTTTCTGGATTTTCTGGTGACTTATCGACCAAGCCTAATGCCTGCGATGTTGTAGTTCTAATTTCGTCGATAAGTTCTGGGTTTTCCATTAAGGACAAGCCATAAGAAGGAATCATTTCTCTTATTTTCGGTTCCCATTCACTAAATTGTTGTGGGAAGCATTTTTCTAATACTTCTAGCATAACGGAAACAGCAGTAGAAGCACCTGGTGAAGCACCAAGTAACGCAGCTACCGATCCATCTGCAGAGTTAACAACTTCCGTACCAAATTGAAGTGTCCCTTTACCGCCGGCAACTGTATCTTTAATTACTTGAACACGTTGGCCAGCTACTAATAAGTCCCAATCCTCAAGTTTGGCGGTCGGGATAAAGTCTTGTAAAACTGCCAAGCGTTGTTCTTTCGATAACATAAGCTGTCCGATCAAGTATTGTGTCAATGACATTTCTTTTGCGCCTGCGGCTAGCATAGTCAGGAGATTATCCTTGTTTATAGAAGCAAACAAATCTAACATTGAACCAGTTTTTAAGAATTTTGGTGAGAATCCGGCAAACGGTCCAAATAGCAATGATTTTTTATTATCAATAAATCTTGTATCAAGATGTGGAACTGACATTGGAGGAGCACCAACTGGAGCTTGGCCGTACACTTTTGCATGATGCTGCTCTACAACTTCAGGGTTGTTACATACCATGAATATTCCGCTTACTGGGAATCCACCAATATGTTTTGATTCAGGAATGCGGGTTTTTTGTAGTAAATGTAAGCTTCCGCCTCCAGCACCGATAAAGACAAACTTTGCAGTATGGTATTCAGCTTTACAGCCTTCTAAATCATGTACTGCTACTTCCCATAAGCCTTCAGGGGTACGTTTAATATCCATCACATCATGTTTATAGTTGACTTCAACATTTTCTTTCTCTAAGTGGTCAAACAACATACGTGTTAAGGCACCGAAGTTTACGTCTGTACCTGAGTCGATTTTTGTTGCTGCAATAGGTTCATTCGATTGACGTTCTTGCATAATAAGAGGAACCCATTCTTTCAATTTTTCCGGATTGTCAGAAAATTCCATTCCTTTGAACAATGGATTGCCAGATAATGCTTCAAAACGTTTCTTTAAAAACGTTACATCAGTTTCCCCTTTTACAAGACTCATATGAGGTAATGGCATGATAAAGTCTTGCGGATTACTTATCAGATTGCTGTTTACAAGATGAGACCAAAACTGTCTTGAAACTTGATACTCTTCATTAACTTTTATCGCTTTACTAATATCTATGGATCCGTCTGGTTTTTCGTTGGTGTAGTTAAGTTCGCATAGTGAAGAATGGCCCGTTCCGGCATTATTCCATTCGTTAGAGCTTTCTTCGCCAGCGCTTTCGAGTCTCTCAAACACTTTAATTTCCCATTCTGGTACTAGTTCTTTAAGCAATGACCCCAAAGTCGCACTCATGATTCCGGCACCAATTAAGATAACGTCTGTTTTAATTTGTCTGTTACTCATTTTTACCATCCCTATACCCTTAGATTTGCAGAAAGGATGCATGTCGCTAAAGCAATCTAGGCGCGACCCAAGGAATACATCTTTTCTGGAACAATTATAACCTGATCATGTATCATATTATTTATATAGTATATCACTTTTATCTTAATAGTGTATCATAATTAATTGAAAATTAAAATAGTTATTTACTATTATATAACAGTAATAATCTATTTAAAAGGTGAATGTTTTTCCCAATTTCAGATGCCGTTTTTTGAGAATTCAAAATAAATTCTGATTAAACAGGACTATTAAACTCTATTATTTCAACCATTCCTTATAAAAAATATATTTATTGTTAAGTTTGAGTTTTAATTATATCATTATTATTCTAATTATTAACCAAACATGATTTTCACTTATAACCAAATATATACAAAAAAACCATACCTTTTACAGTACAGTTTAATAGACAACATAATTAAGTTTAGTAAAGCTTCCAGTAATGATTTGCCAGGGTCAAGGTAGCAACTTATCAAAATCCAGTTCCGGATTTGTAGAATAATGAATATATTGTTGTACCAAGTTTAACTTATTTAAAGAAGGATGGTTTTTATATGACGTCGTCAAATTTTGGGAATATAAATATACAGCAAATTACAGGTGGTACTGTTCACTTTGGTTTTACACATTGTATTTCACCTAAAAATGCTGTAAAAGACCCATCAGGTGGTGGTTCAAAAAATCAGGGCGCCTGGATATGTACAACAACAGGTATTTCGATTGTAAATTACATCGATCCTGATGTTAGTGACCAGGAAATTGACAATCAGGATTAATGACAACCCAATTAACCAGAGAAAATATCTCAATTAAACTTGTTATGGTTTACCGTAGCAAGTTTAATTGAGGTCTCGAAGTTCCTTTATACAACTAAGATTTTTTCTAGAAAATCTTCGCATAATTTATATTCTTTTGGTCGTTGACTAACCAGCTCAACATATCCATTATTTCCTAATTCCTCCATGATTTTATTAACCTTATACCTTGAAATTTTAGATATTTCCATCAATTTTGTTACTGGTACACTAGTTTCGTCATCCCCAAATACAGTTATACTTGTCATAAATAATAATAACTCACGTTCGTCTCGACGTTCTTTCCATTTGTCTACTTGGAAAAATTCCAATATATGTTCTAATTTTGCCAAGTTAAATTCCAAGTCTTCAATAATTCCTTCTTGTCCTATAGAAAGGAGTTCTAACATATCCATCAAGTAAAAAGTCATTTCACCTTTATTTAAGGGTGATGGTATTTCCTCTAGGGCCTTATAATATTTTGATCTATTTTTATTCACTGCATACGAAAATGTAATTGCTGAATACCTTTCTAAGTATCTTGATAAATAACTGCATACTAATAATCGGCCTGTTCTTCCATTCCCATCATAAAATGGATGGATATACTCATAATAATAATGTCCAACCATATATCGATATAATTCAGGATGTCTTTTATTTTCTAGATAGTTTAATAATGCATGTAATGCTTCAGCAATTTTTTCTTCTGAATTTATACCAATATGCGTAGTTGAAGTTCCATCATTTACCTCAACATACCCTTTTCTAAACAGCTCGCCATCAGGAATGTCTTCTTCTTCGATTTCTTCCAATACTAAGTTATCATAAAGCTTTCTAAAATCTGCAATCTCTTTAAAAGGCTCAATACGATCAATATACATATAGGTTTTCATCAACCCTTTAAATCTCTTTTTCTTTGATTCAGATTGCCTTAGTCCACTTAGCACTTCTTTTAATTCCTTTTTGGTGCTCTTAATGCCCTCTATTTCATTATTACTTTGAGCTTCATTTACGATTAATTTATGGAAATACGGCTCTACTACAAACGAAGGAAGTTTACTTATTAGTGAAGATATCTTTGAACTATTTAATAATACTTTGTTATTTAAAGACATTAATTCATGCGTATTCACGTAAAATAGTTGGTTAAATTCTTTATTAACATGTCCCTTACGGAAACCTTGAATAAATAGGGAGGTTAAATAACTACCATAGCTATGCATTCTTTTTTCAAGTTCATCTTTCAAAAATTCTGCATTTGTTTTATAAAAAAGCTTTGTTAACTTTTCATATCTCACTTATGTCAACCTCCTTATTTTAAATTATTGCCGTTTTTTAAAATTATATAATCATTTTTTTAGTATTACAAATAAAAATAAGCAAATTTTTAATTTTATAGATTGTATTCCCTCAAGGATATGAGAATTTCCAGATAACATAATAAGCCATTAATACCTTATAGTTTTACAAAATATGGTTAACAAATTAATATTATTAGTGTGTAACATCAAAAGAATCCACCTAAATTGAGTACATAATGGTACCTAAGTTAAAGTGCCAGAAAGGTTAGGAATGCTGAAGGAAAAACAGGAGGTAGAGGTTCGACATGACTAATAAAATAGTTATCATTACAGGGGCAAATTCGGGGATTGGTAAAGCGGCCGCTTTAAAATTTGCAGCCGAAGGATACCGTGTTGTCATGGCCTGTCGAAATATGCATATTAGTGCCCGCGCTCAGAAAGAAATTATTGAAACGACTAAAAATAACAATGTAGACCTGATGAATCTTGATGTCTCTTCTTTTAAGTCTATTCGTGCATTTTGCAAAACCTTTAAAGCTAAATACCCACGTTTGGACATCCTCATTAATAATGCTGCCTATTTAAACCATGGGGAAAAAGAGTATAAACTTAGTCCTGAGCATATCGAATTATCTTTTGCCACGAATACATTCGGCCCCTTTTTACTAACTCGTTTATTAGCTGATCACCTAGGAAAATCCCAGGACCCCAGAGTGCTCAATGCATGTACAACAAACATCAAACATTTCTTTGACCCAAAAAGAAAAATTGAGTTTGATAATTTGCGTGGGGAAATGCGCTATACTAGACCTTATAGTGTTTATAAAATGTATGGAGACTCAAAAATGGCGCAACTGATGCTAACCTTCAAATTAGCAGAAGAATTTGAGAGTCATAGCATCAAAGTCAATGCCATTCAAATTAACCGAGTAAAACTATCAAAAGAGACAATTAATAAAATGAAATCTTATTGGAGAATACTTGCATGGTTACAAAATCTCACTAACCCTTTACCATCGGACATGGGCGATAATTATTTTCACATTTGCACCTCAGATAAATTTAAGAATGTTACCGGCCAACTTATCAACCATAAGAGAGAGATTGTTGAACCATCAACAACCGAAAAAGGCTTCTCACAATTGAAAAATATACTTGGTTCAGGCAAATATCCTAATTACGCGATAAATCCTCAAAATGTTGACCAAATATGGAAGTTGAGCATAGCGCTAACGGAGGATTAAGTTTTAATTTTCACTGCAAATTATCTATTTACAGAATATAAGCCCTGTCCGCTTAAGTCGGAATAGGGCTGTTGTTGATATGACTCCTCATACAAGCCTTTTAAAAATGACCTCAAGCTCCATTGATTTTTATGAAGTCAACCATTCAAAGACATTTACACTTATCCACATGTTTTTTCGAGAGTCAGAACATACAGATGAAAATCCCGCTTCAACCTCTGATTCGAAAGACAAAATTGCACCCTATCCACAACATTCTTTACCTCTATTTGTGGTATTGTTCACCGTAGTATATCTAAATAAGGTTTTTTAGCAAATTCACCCGTTACATAAATTTATATTCAAACAATAGGATTTATCCCTGCTGGTAAAGACCAACAAAGCATTCCTCTAAAAAATATTTCTGGATCAATGTTATCTACCAAATACCTTTTCAAGCCAATTATTTTAGGTTTAATCTTACTTTTTATAGGTTTGGGTTCATTTGGCGATAGCTTTATTCTTGGTTTAATACTACTAATTTTAGGGATAGGTGTTGCAGGTAGTGGAATTCAAACAATTTTAAACATAGAAAAGTCAGGAACTCCATATTTAATAAGCGTTCCATTTTTTGAACAACAAAAAATGCAATTATTAAATGATATTATACATAACGCTTTAGCAGAGGATACAGACAAAACAGATTTAAACATGTTTTTTGAAAAGAAGTCCCAATAATTATATAAAAATATATCTCTCAAAAATATAAAACGCAGAAATGGTTCATTCAAAACCTTTCTGCGTTTATTACTTTCCTACTAGTAAAAAGATAAGTAAAAACCCTCTAACAAATCCAAATCCTTAACCTCATTTACTTATGATACGGTTCACAGCACCTAATTAAGCTGCGGTTTTATTAGTAGCTACATTCAATTATTCAGGGTGGGCAATTTCTATTTTTGAAACAGATTTTATTGATGAAATTGGAATTAAACTTGGTAAAACAATAAGCATAAGATTTCCCACCAATAATCACAAAGAAATACTCAAATATTGCCCATGGCAACCATAAAACAGGTTCAGTACCTACTCCTTCATCATTACTATAGTCGCAAAAGCGAGCTCCTTCTTCAAGCGAAGAGATAAAGCCATTTTCGTTTAAAGTGAAACTAAAATGTTTCTTATAATCTTTTTCTAAGCCATTACATAAGTAGGAGTGAAATGTTCCGTTCTCAAACCCTAAGACTTCATATCCCAACATTTTTAAATCCTTAATTTCAATTTGATCCTTATTTATAATTAACTTTTCAATGCCATATCGGTTTTTTTCTAGTCTATTTTGTGGCTCTTCATAATCGATAAATTCATCAACATAATTTTCTGGTAATCCAATTCCGATAACTCTAAGTTCAGTTATTTTAGTTAGAAATTTAGCGCAGAAATTTATAGCAAGTTCTACTGTGGTAAACAGTTGAGGATATTGGAATATTCCAGCTTCAAATTTCTCCTCAACCCATTTTTCCATCTCTTCATAGGTGCTTGGGAATATATTTAAATGTTGAGCGTATTTTTGTTTGTTTTTATTTGAACCGCCCCATAAAACATTTATTTCTGGATGAAAGTCGCACAATCATTCACTAGCAGACAATATGGTATCTGGAATTAGTTCTTCATCCATATAATCAGGTCGTTTAAGAAGAGAATTATATAATATCCTCCAGAGATATAATTCATAGTTTTCCCCCTCAAGTTACATTCATCAAATTGTTATATAAAGCACACTAACCAGCTACTCAATGGATTATATTTCAGTCATTGTCCGTATTTTTGTCCGCATTGTCCGTATTTTTGTCCGTATTGTCCGTATTATTACTAATTATTTAAGACATACTTAGTTCCGGCTCCACGACCAATAACATTAACACCATCGGGTTCTAGTTCTTTTATTACACGTTGAACTTGTTTATCCGTCATACCTGTCATCTGTCTAATTTCTTTATTCGTTAAGTTTCTCTCTTTTAGAATAGAAAGTATTCTTATTTTTATAGCTTCTTTATCTAAACTCTGTTGGCGCTCATATTTCATATCTTCTTCTAACAAGCTATAAGCATAGCGTGTCAATGTATAATATCTCCCCTTACCTCTTCCAATAGGTTCAATCAGATTAAATTCATTGTTCATCTTACTCAATAATTCTCTTGCTTGCTCTATACCTCTTTGGGCGACTGATGCAGCTATTGATGTATCAATTTGTTCATGTCTTAATAAAAACTGCAATATCAACAGATGATCTACATCTAAAAATTTACCTTCATTGATTAAAGTATCAACAATCATTTTGAATCCCTTTTTTAATGGAGAGGCAATGAATGTTAACTCAATGTTGTTTCCTACTTCACGATAATTAGGAGGTTCCTTTCCTTCCATTAATAATGAACGATAAATTCTAGAAACACCTAAGTTTGATCTGTTAACTAGTTTTAGCCTGTCCAATAAATCCATCAAGTGATTATTTCTTGCAACAGGGGGATGATGTAGAATATTTTTTTCTGTTATTCCTCCTATGAATTGCCCAGGATTAGTAAGTATAAGTTTATCTTTATATTGCTTTAGCATAATAGTTCCCGGGATTCTAAAATCTCGGTGTCCAAATGCGTTAAGCAAAGCTTCTCTCAACGCTAGAGTAGGATAGGTGCTAAATTCCGGATGTACTAAACCAGATTCTATAGTAACAACTGTATTATCTACAGAAATATATCTTTCTAATTCATACAATGCAACAGGAATCGGTTGGGTACCATCATCTCTCAAGCTATAATCTGTATCACTAATCATCTTCCGAAATGACCATTTATGATGTGGTATTAATCTTGAAATTTTGTCTGGTTTTCCTACTAGTAATAATGCTCCTTTTGTAAAATAACCTTGCCTTAATGCACCAATCGAAGTTAGCAAATCTTCATCACTTAAAGATAATAAAGGATTATCTAATCTTTCTTTAGACATTATCTCTTTAATTCTCTCCATTGCTGAGGGTGAAAATAAGCCCTTCCAATCCTCATAGACCAGTTCTGCTGTTAAATCCATATCTGATGATGTTTCAATCATTTGTCGTCGTAATGTACCGGTGAAAGGAATACAATCCTTACCTTGACGTATAGTTGCTGCTCCGTCAGTTGTTGTATACGGAGGCATCCCAGGATACACATTCATTATTAAAAGTCGTTGAGTTCCCTCCGGCACAACAATATCTTCAAATACAGGAGTTAAATGCGGGTCAGTTTTCTCATAAATCCTCTTCTGTAGAATAGTAGTATCGACATCTTTCGGAATACCCAGTATCGCATTAGGTCGTCCAGTAACATTATCTGCTACCCCAAATAAAACACTGCCTCCGCCACCGTTTGCCATACATACGGCCATTTTTATCATCAACTTAATATTGTCTTCAAAACTTCTTGTAATCCATTGTTTAAAGTCCAGTTTTTGTGTCTCTAGATCATCAGCAAATTTCGTTTCAAGTAAATCCAATAATTCTTGGACTTCATTTTTAGAAAGCAATTGTTCTCACCGCCCTCACAATAAAATTATCATTATTTATTCAGCTATTTCACTCAGATGTTTAAATTTTGAAAAACATGTTCGTTTATATGTTATTTCTGATCTTTAATATCCAATAAAATTAACTTAATAATTGGATACAGGTAATCATTTATTATAAATTCTATAGATTTATTTAATTCCCTTCTTAAAAAATAATCTACCTAAAAAGGTGATACAAAATTTGTATCACCTTCAAATATTTCTTTATTAAAACCGCCTCTATTTATGATACGGTTCGCCCCGATTTATCCGAAAAGTCCGGTAAATTTGCTCTACAAGAATCAGACGCATTAGTTGATGGGGGAAGGTCATTTTTGAAAAAGATAATGTGTCGTTGGACCGCTTCAAAACTTCATCACTTAGACCTAAGGAACCTCCGATAACAAAAGCAATTTTGCTTTTCCCATAGGTTGCTAGTTTATCTAAATCGTCGGCTAGCTCCTCCGATGATTTCATTTTCCCGTTGATAGCCAGTGCAATCACATATGTATCTTGACTAATCTTGCTTAAAATACGTTCTCCTTCTTTTTGCTTCACTTGTTCCATTTCCGCAAAACTTAATTCCTCAGGGGCCTTTTCATCAGCCACCTCGACTATTTCAAGCTTGGCATAGCCTGTCATTCTTTTTAAAAATTCATCTATCCCCTGTTTTATATACTTTTCTTTCAATTTTCCCACTGTAACAATTAAGATGTTCACACTTACCCCCACTTTACAAACAGTTTACAAACAAGTTATCCACAGAAGTTATCCACATACCCACATTTTCTATCCACATGTTGTATGAGATCATCCGTTCGCCACTATATATACAGCCTGATTTCGACAATATTCACAGGTTGTTGATATCTTATCTTCGCCTGTTATCTTCTCTAATTTAGGCGCTGTTACATAATCATCCACTATAACATCCAACGCTAATTCGACATGTTCCTCACAACAATAAATCATTATCCACAATCCTTTCTATTTAAAAAATATCCACAATCAGTTTTTTTATTTAAAACTCCGCGTTATCCACATGTTGCTAACTTTTCTGGGGATTAACTACAATAATTGGGGGTATCTTCTTCATTTACTATACTTCTTTGACTGATATTTTACCATTTTC
>CALCRD010000153.1 GCA_937894355.1 uncultured Bacillus sp. | reverse complement strand
TAAGGGCTTAAAACATAATAGGTATTTTTTACATCATGGCTTAGTGACTCACACGATCCATTAAATACAATTGATCCTTTATTTATGATATATATATCGTCAGATACCTCTATTGCCATAGCTAGATTTTTTTCAACCAAAAGGATTGTCAATCCTTGCCGTTTTAATAACTTAATAATTTCAATCATCTCATCGACCATTAATGGCGTTAAACCTTCTGCAGGTTCATCAATTAACAGCAATTTAGGATTGGTTAGCAATGCCCTTCCAATTGAGAGCATAAGCTTTTCCCCACCATTTAGGGTTCCGCCCATCGATGTGTCTATTTCTTTTAAACTTGGAAATAACTGAAAAATCTTTTGCAATGTCCACCCATTTTTTTCAGGTCTGAAGGTGGTCATTAAATTTTCCCTAACAGTCAGATTAGGAAAGATTCTCCGCCCTTGTGGAACTAGACCTACACCTGTTTTGGAGACTTCAAAGCTTGGTTTTTGGTGAATTTCTTGGCTTTCAAAAAGGATTTCCCCCTTTTTTGACGAATGAACTCCCATAATTGAATTAATGGTTGTCGTCTTACCCATACCGCTTCTCCCTAATAGGACGGTTATTTTTCCTTCTTTTGCCCTAAGTGAAACATCATGAAGCACATGACTTTCTCCATAAAATGCATTTAGATTGTTAACTTGTAACACTTAAGTCATCTCCTTTTTATTTCCGGATCGATTGTACTACCCTTTCCATCACGAAACCCACCTCGAAAGGAGGATCACATTTCTCGACATTTAAGTGGAAACGCTTTCAATTAATGAGGAACGAGTGTTTTTACTCCCACTCAGCAAGCTAGAAAGGGTGTTATAATACAACTCTGTTTTATATTTTATTATTATACAACATATTATGAGTAATTTTCTCTATTTTTTGTTTTTTCTGATAAATAAAATGATCAGCACTATTCCCAGCATAGCCAATCCGCTATAGATAATCGTAGAATAAATCTCTAAATAATAAAGAACCTTGTCCCAGGAGTTACCTAAAAGAGCACCGGTTGCCACCAAAACTGAATTCCAAATTACTGTACCAACAATGGTAAAGAAAAGAAACATCGACAGCTTCATATTAGACATTCCAGCAGGAATTGAGATTAAACTTCTTATTAACGGTAGCATTCGACAAAAGAGAACTGTCCAATAACCATGCTTATCAAACCAGGCATCAGCAGTTACAATATCTTCTTTTTTGATTCGCAGGTATTTACCCCATTTATCAACGATGGCCAGCATTCTTTCTACATCTAAAAGTAACCCAATTCTAAACAAAAGAAAGGAACCTAATAATGAACCCGCAGTAGCTGCAAATATTACTCCCAATACATTTAAATCAGATCTTGTTGTCATAAATCCCCCAAAAGGTAAAATGATTTCAGAAGGAATTGGCGGGAATACATTTTCAATACACATTAATAAAAATATCCCAAGATAACCAAACTGTTCCATAAAATCTATAATCCACGATTGCATAATTTTCCTCCGACATCAAAAATGATAGTTATTTTAGTACAACCCATATATACGAAAAAAAACAGAATTGGTTTCAAGTTATTTGTATTTTTTTAATAGACAAGATTTCTGCAGTTCTGATTAAACAACAAATACAGGGAAAAATAGATTATAATGGACATACTACTATATAGGAGGAGCATTTATGACTGATTCCAAAAATTCAGATCCACTAGAAGAACCAAAAAAGAAACTAAGCCTACAAGAAGCAATTAATAAGCAACTCAAAAATAAACAGAACCAAGCATCCGGTGGAAGAACCTATTCCAACGCTCCCGCTAAAACAAAAAAAATGAAAAGTCAGCAAACAAAAAAAGCAAATAACCAAACTAAAAGAACTGGAGTCTAATGATGAATGGTCAAAATAGAAAGGACATTTCTCCTGGGATTTCGGTAAACATTGTCCTCAAAGCCGATCAACGCACAGGTAAATTAACCAGCGGAATTGTCAAGGATATCCTTACTAAATCAAGCTTCCATCCTCACGGCATTAAAGTCAGACTAACCGATGGTCAAGTTGGTCGAGTCCAGGAAATCCGTACGAATTAAGAAGCAACATTTTAGTATTTTTATCCAGAACTAGGCGGAGCTCCGCTCCCTTCAACACATAGAAA
>CALCRD010000152.1 GCA_937894355.1 uncultured Bacillus sp. | reverse complement strand
GGGGCAGGGGAGACTCCACAGGCGCAAAGCGTCGGGGAGGCTCCCCGCTACCGCCCGCGGAAAGCGAGCACCTGGAACGGAAATCAACGGTCAAATTAATAAAACACGTAAAAGTTAAAAGAAAGAGGTGCCGAAGAATGATTAGGAAATCAACAATCTACTTTTTACTATTTCTCCTTGTTGGCTGCACGAATAGTTCAGATCAACTGCAGCAAACCCAACAAAATAATCAACCAAATCAGGAAGTAGTGGCAATTAATCTGGCACCGCCAGAAATTAGCGCCTATTTGCTCCAGGTTCCTTGGTCGATTAATAAAGTGGGCTCTACCTTTTATCTAAGTGAACGTCCAGGAATGATCGCTAAAGTTGAAAATGGTGTGACGACAAGGCAAAAGGTTAGCTTGAAAAAGAGACTTTCCACTGCCGCTGAAGCTGGCTTTCTAGGGTTCGTGCTAGCGCCGGATTTTCTGCACTCGAAAGTAGCTTACGCTTATTACACCTATGAAAATCGTACAGGTCAATTTAACCGGATCGTCGAATTGACGCAAACCTCCGATGAAGAGTGGGAAGAGACGCGGATTTTATTAGATAAAATTCCTAGCGGGGCCGTCCATCATGGAGGCAGACTAAAGATTGGACCAGACGGGAAATTGTATGCAACAACTGGAGATGCTAGAGCTCGCCCAGAGATTGCTCAAAATATCAGCTCACTGGGTGGGAAAATACTGCGGCTCAATCTTGATGGCTCTATTCCAAAAGATAATCCGTTCCCGAATTCGTATGTGTTCAGCTACGGTCACCGAAATCCTCAAGGGCTTGCCTGGGATAGTGACGGAAACCTGTTTGCGAGTGAGCATGGGCCCTCAGCCCATGATGAGATTAATAAAATTGAGCCAGGGAAAAATTACGGCTGGCCGACGATTACTGGTACTGAATCCAATCCGGGAATGGAGTCGCCATTTTTTCAATCGGGTAAGGACACCTGGGCTCCTTCAGGAATGGCCTTCTATAAAAACAAGCTATATGTAGCCACTTTGCGCGGGAATGCAATCCGCGAATTTAATCTAGAAACAATGACAACCAGTATTGTCGTAGCTGGATTCGGCCGAATCCGTGACGTTCTAGTCGAAGGCGACACACTTTACTTCGTGACCAATAATACCGATGGACGAGGCACACCAGCTCAAGACGATGACAAGCTATATCGGATTGAGCTGTCAGAGGAACCGAGCGAAAGTTAACAAAGAGAAACTACTAAAGCTAGAAGAAGAAAAGCGGAAGCACTAATTGAGTGCTTCCGCTTTTTTTAAGTCTCTGTTAATGATCAGTGTTGTTTAATATACATTGTTGATTGGAGTGGAAGGCACGCAGACTCCTGCGGGAAATACGAGCTGAGTGAGACTCCGAAGGAAGGAACGACCGAGGAGGCTCACGGGTGAGCCCGCGGAAAGCGAAGTGCCTGGAACGGAAATCAACAGACTTGTTTAACAGAGCTTTTCTTTAAAATATCTCAATTTTCAATGTACCGATTTGTGATTCGAGCAGTTCATCATATTGTTTACCTGCTAAATAGGCAATCTCCTGTTCATTGACGTTGGGGTTTTCTTGTTTTACCTTATCCTTGATATCCTGCTGCACCTTTTGCATCAGCACAATCAGTTTATATTGCTGTTGCTCTATTTTCCAAAATTTATCTGCACCAAAATCGTCAATTAAGGCCACTGCGGCTTCTGATTGCTTATACTTTGAGCGAATGTCGTTAATCTCTTTTTCCACCTCGGCTGCTGTGGCCTCGTGACCCTTTTCTTCTGCCAATAGGGCCATAGCTCGTAACCGGATGATCTGAATCAATAGGCCATTCTTGTCACTTGCCCGCTTTTCTTCGGCCTCCCATTGGGCTAGTCTTTCTTCCAACTGTTTGCCTTTATACTGCTTTCGGTCGGCTTCGCGATTCATTTCAATATGGAGCAAGTTGATAAAATGGTAAAATTCCAGGGTTTCTTGGGAAATCGGCTCGCCGTTAATCGTGGCCACACCTTCCGACTTGTTAACATTAACTTCAAGCACTTTTTCTATGGTATAGCCTTCCTTTTTTAAGGTGAAGGTCGCAACGTACTCACCAGCCATCGGGAACTCTGCCTCGCCTGAATAAATCCCATCCTTTGCTTCCTTTAGCTTAAGATTAACGGTTCCATGGCTCATCTTGGTCATCTCAAACGAAACAATCGCGCTCAAATCGGTAACGGGCTCCCCCTCTTCCATAACCTTAATTTCAACAGGGGATTTTGCCCCTTTTACAAAATAAACATCCTGCGTGAACTCAGGCTCCCAATTCTCGCCTTGGCCACAGCCTGTGAGCAGAAAACCAATCGCTAACACCAATCCTAACGAAAACCTCTTCTTCATCAAAACACGCCCCTAACCACTAAATTCACTAAACTCAGCAACCGTAAACTTTTGCATTTTAAGACTATCTAAATAAGCAACATGAGTGCATACTTGGTTAATTTCATCCAGATGATGCGAGGACAGTAAAATCGTTTTATTCGTCAGTGATTTCAGCACCTCCAGAATTTCCTTACGCCCCATCGGATCTATCCCACTTGTTGGTTCATCTAATATCAAAATATTAGAATCCTGGTAAAGCGTAATCGCCAAACCCAGTCGCTGCAGCATCCCCTTGGAATAGCCCTTTACCGAAACCGCGCGATCCTCCCATAAACGAACCGAAGTCAACAGCCTCTCAATTCGCGGCTCATCAATCGACTTACCGACCGCACTAGCAAAGAAAATCATATTCTCCATACCAGTTAACGAGGGATAAAGCATAAACTTCTCGGGAAGATAAGAAATCTCATTTTTCCAAGCCCCTTTTTTGCGCCGCTTGCCATTTATGCGAATTTCTCCCTTGGAAACCGGTAACAGCCCCAGCAAACTATGAATAAACGTCGACTTCCCGGCACCATTCCGTCCCACCAGCGCACAAATTTCATTACTCCCAATCGAAATACTAACATCGTCAAGAACAAGCTTCTTCCCATATGACTGCGACAAATTACTAACCTCAATCATTCAACCCCCTCCTTTCGGTGAAAAAGAACAGCAAACACGAACGGGAAAACCATCCAGACAACAAAGTTACCGCAAAGAAATAGCCCGGGTTTTGTCCACATGAACGACTGCAATAACTTCGACATATGCCCAAAGGAGTACACGCCAAGACCGGACTCCAAAAACATCCTTACCGCCGGAATTGGGTTTAGGAAGAAGAAAACGGAAAACACCTTAACGTTTTCATAGGTAACGTTCGGCAAATAGGATAGTAGGGCAAAATCGTGTAGGAAGAAAAAATAAAACCAGACAAAAATGGTGAAGCCAACAATTTGCATTCTAGAGCGACAAAAGCTGCCAATGAACAGACCGATTTGTGTAAACACCATCATCAGCGTGATTAGCGCTAATAAAAACAGAAAGTACCCAGAAAAATTGATTTCAAAGAAGAATTTCAACGGTACCAAATACACAAAAAACCAAATAATTAGCGGCGTCAGGAGTACAGCTTGCACACCGATGCTTTTTTTCCAAAGGAAGCTCATGAAACTTTCCTGTTTGGTCAATAGCATAATTAATGTCTTTTGTTCTTTTTCCTGAAAGATGGAGAATGCACCTAGGAACAAGCTAAGAATCGGAAGGAAATAGATCAGCGTATCAAATAAATTTAAGATTAGAACATAGAACCCTTGGTCATAGGACATAACCGAAGCTTGAAACAGCATGCTAATCGATACGATGACGATGACACTGCAGGCGATCCAAAGTCCTTTACCCCTTATATTTTCCTTCCATTCCTTCCAAATGTAATACATAGTAGATGTCTCCCTTTTAGCGAAATCACAAAGATAACCAGTCCGGCAACAACATAACCCCAAGGAATCGCTGAACCCTCCCCAACCATCGGATAAGGGTCAGAAAACATCAGCTTTTCTTTATCGAGGAGCTGATTCATTTTTTCATAACCATGAATCGCTGGGCTTTTTAAAAACAAATAGGTCAATTCTTGCTCTTCAATCAGTTTGTGTAAGGAGGATTGATAGCTCACGGGAGCATCACCAATTTTATTTTGATCCAAATCGACTAATGGAAATGATCTACCCCAATCATTGCCTGTTTTGTTGTCATGCCAAGTGTTTTTACCTTCTCCTCCTAAGGTCACCGCTGGAATCGTATTTTCATCAATCATATTTTCTGAAAAAATCTGCCCATTTGAACTAGCCCAAAGCTCAATGCCAATTTGGTTTTTGATGATGTGATTTTGGTTAATGTTATTATTGGTTGATTGATCGATATACAACCCTCTTTGATTCAAAAAAAACAAATTGTCGGTAACGGTTATATCGTTTGCTGATAAGAGGAGTAGCCCAAACGACCGGTGTCCATAATTAAAAATAAACTGGTTGTTCGATAACAGGATTGAATTGGAGTTCATAATCGCGGCTCCGCCTGTATTCAAAGTAAATATATTGTTTTTGAATTCGTTTTGATTAGAGTACATATAATGCAAACCGTAGCGGGTATGTCGAATCGTATTCCCATTAATGGTATTTCCGTCTGAATAATCAAAAAACATGCCATCTCTAGTTGCTTCTATTACATTCTTTGTTAGCTTATTGTGATTGGAATAATACACATGGATGCCATTTCCTTGGCTAGCTATTTCATTTTTTCCATTACCAGTAATATGTATGTTGCTGATGGTATTTTCATGGGCTTGACTCAAATATACTCCGTGATACGAATCCTCAATCGTGATGTTCTCAAGCTTATTTCCATTGGTGTGCACCTTAATTCCGGCATACTCCTCAGCAGAATTCCGGTCCATAGAGCTGTTTTTAACCGTAAAATTGCGCAAGACGACATTGGGGGAACGGACGGCAATGACATTTCCCGTTCCGTCCCCTTTGATAATTGTTTTGTTGGTTCCAATTAGTTGAATCGGTTTGTTAATGACAATATTCCCGTTATAGGTGCGGCTTTCCAGCTTGATGACAGACCCCGCTTGGGCTTGATCAATCATATCTTGAAGCTTATTTTTAGCCTCTATCCCCTTAGGGTGAATGAGCATAAGAATTTGCACCATGATAAACAGAAACAGCCATTGTTTTTTCATTTACTTTCGATCCTTCCATAACGGAATTAATAGCAAGATAAAGGCAGCAAGGACACAATAAGACCCTATTTCAATATAACTAAATGTGGTAAAGTTGGCTACGATATTTTCACCGATTATCGGTGGAACAAACGGTTCCATTTTAATGGGTGCCATTGGATCAAGCTCGGAACCGAAGCTTTTCAGCCAGCGAAGTAAATCCCAAACTCCCAGGGCACCACCGATTGCGAAAACAGCGATAACACCATACAAATAAGCTTTTTTCCTTATCAAAGCTGCTGATAAAACAACTGCAGCCAAACCACCAATCACATAGCGAAGATATATTAGTTCAGGGAAGCTTTCCTCGCTAAAGTTTTTCATACCAATATAATGATTTAGCGCATTAATATTATCGATATTGCCTTCAAGCTTATCGGGATAGACGATAATATTAAGACCTTCAGGATACTGTGGTGCGAAAAATTCCATTCGCCACCATGGGAAAAATAGCGATGCGACAATAAGCAAGGCAGATATGGTGATGAGGATCGACGAAAGGATTGAGAGTCGTTTTCCATTCAAACTAAAACACGCCTTTCCAGATAAACAAGGAAAGGTACCATATTTAATATGATACCCTTTACCTCGTTTCTTTATTTTTGATAAGTTGTGACTTGTTGTCAGGATTGGACTAGAATGCCAGGATAGGTCTGTTAAGGTTTAACAAGGAAGTATCCAGTCATTTCTTGGTGCAAGGCCGAGCAGAAGTTAGTGCAGTAAATCGGGTATGTTCCTGCTTTATCAGCAGTGAATTCAATTGTATTGGTTTGTCCTGGTTGAACCTCGATGTTCAGGTCGTAACCGTTAATGGCAAATCCATGGGTGATATCCTGGTCAAAGTCAATATTTGTTAAGTGGATGAATACTTTATCCCCTTTATTTACTTCAATCTGGTCAGGACGTTTGGCTTTAGCATCAAAGACAAACTTAGAACGCATGGCAATTCCGTATACATGAACCTCATTGCCTTTTCGCTCGATTCTGGTGTCTTCTTGCTTATAGGTTGCTAATTTATTTTTTTCATCCTTTGGATAGATGCTAATCGTTTTGATCTTATCGGCTTTTATCATCTGAGCGTAGTGTGGCTCAGGATTTACAGGAGAAGATTGAATGATTTCCATTTTCTTACCACTTAAATCAATTAACTGCATTGATTCTGGGTGAGAAGGTCCGACAGACAGATAACTGTCTTTGGCAATTTTGTTCAAGGCAATAATATACTTTCCATCTGGTGCAACCGTGTCACCTTCAGCAGCAACGGCATGTCCTGGTGAATATTGAACGGCTACCCGGTCTAGTGTTTCACCTGTTTTCGGATTCCACTTAACGATTTCTGAAGAGATGAACATGGTTGTATATGCAAGTCCTTTGTCATCAAACTGAGTATGAAGTGGTCCAAGGGCATTTTCAGGATTTACTTCTCTTTCCATAACTGAATCATAATTGATAACTGGAATTCCGTTTCTTTCTCCAGCAAAATCTTTGTTTTCAATCGCTTCAAATGCTTTTTCAAACGAGAACACAGTCATTGATGGTGCTAATTTTCCAGAGGCAATGAAATGTTTCCCGTCCGGAGTAACATCCACACCATGTGGAGATTTAGCAACCGGTACTAAATAAATTCCGCCTTTATGCTTTTCTGGGAAAATCATCTTTTGACCAGTCACTTCATCGTACTCACCGTCTTTTACTTTTTGCTCAAGTTCTTTCCAGTTAAAAAGAACAATATAGTCGCGGTCAGCTTGCGAAGCATTGATTTCTAAATTAGTTGTTGCTTCTTCAGTATTATAGGTAGTCATAACAGCCCAGTCTTTTGACACTTTTTTACCAGCATCCGATAAATCGTATGACCATGGTGGAAGTGCGACTTGGTAGGCTACGTTAAGTTTTTCATTTTGTTCATCAAACGTTACTGCGGACATGACGCCGCGGTATTTTTCGCTGTAATCATCTAGAGGTGCATACTCACGACCGATTGGAACGGCAAACCGTGTTGGAAGGAACATGTACTCGGTATTTTCAGTTACAAATGCGGCACAGTGAGGACCACTTGTATTGGGAACTTCAATAATATCTTTTGTAGTGAATGTTTCTAGATTCATAACCGCTGCCCGGCTATTGGCTACATCTGTTGCGAATAAATATTTACCATCATAATCACCATTTGTTTCCGATAATGCTGGATGGTGTAGGTCGCCCCATGAAAAGCCACCTAACATTTCTTTAGAATGATTGTCAAAACCATAGCCTGTTGCCGAGTCTGGTGAGAAAACAGGCACTGTCCGAATTTGGCGCATCGATGGAACACCGTAAATAAACATTTGTCCAGAATGGCCACCTGAGGCCATTAAGTAGTATTCATCTTTTTCACCAAATGGGACATAAACTTTTTCGGCGTTCGATTTATTTTTGCTGTCATCAGCCGCTTCGCTACGCGTTCCTGATGAAAAATCACCGAAAAACACTGTTGCTGCTAATAAACCAGCGACTAAACCTGAAGTTATAGGAATCCAACTTTTCATTAACTTAGCACCGCCTTTTTCAAATTAATTTGCTTGTGATGCTTGCTGTAATAGGTTAGTAATTTTAGAAATCTCATCTTCCGTTAATGGATTGCCACCAATAACACTAGACATGACTGCTGAAGTGGGTGCTTTTAAAAATTCATTAATCGGCTTACCGTGTTTTCCTTCAACATTATTAAAAGCTTGGGAAAGGTCTGGACCGGTTACTCCACCACTAAGATCTAAGCCAGATACGGCATGACAGCCTAGGCAACCTTTTTGGGAAAAGATTTCTGTTTCAGCAGAAACTGTCGTTGGCTTTTCTGTTTCCTTATTCGCTTCCTCTGTTTCCGTTTCTGTTGTGTTCGTATCTTCATTTAATGCTTCTTTGGAACTTGTGCTAGCCTCGATGGATTTGTCTTTTTCTCCTAAAAGATCAAAGCCAAGATAGCCTATTCCAAGTCCGATTAAGGAACTTATAACAAAATAAATCAGAGATCTTTTCACGTTGTTCCCCCTCCTCTTGTAAACTACTCATTCATAATAGCGGGATGTCTAATTTTCTTTTGTGATGTAAGTCACGTTAGGTAGGTCCCTTTGTGAAACTTTTGTGAAATAATGTTTTAGGGGGGGAGCCGAGGTTCGACTGAATTGGTAATAGTTACCGAACATTGTGAGTTTTATCACTTAATTAACATGGTTATTAGGGTAGAATAGGTATAATGACACGGAAAAAGGGAGGATGATGAAATGAGCAGTGAGTTAATCAGTCCCCAATTAGATGTTTGTGATCAAACGACTACTTCCGAAGAGTTTTTAGGAAGAATTGAAGTTTTTAAAGATCTCCCTAGAAAATCTGTTCGGTTATTAGATAAACGGATTATGAAAAGGGCTTATAAAAAAGGAGAACAAATTATCTCTGAGTACGAAGAGGCAAGAGGAGTTTATTTTGTTCATTCTGGAATCGTCAAGTTAACCAAGCAGGATATTCAGGGAAACGAGATTATTGTATGTATTAAGAAAAAAGGCGAGATTTTTGCGGAAGCATGTTTGTTTAATAAACCTGATCAGCTTTATCCGGCAACGGCTAGGATGGTTCAAACCGGAGAGATTTATTTTTTAAATACCGTAGAATTAGAAGCGGAATTAATGAAATCTCCAGAGATGGCCGTTCAAATTATCCGCTATATGAGCGAAGCCTTACGCGATATGACCTCAATTTTAAGAGATATTGCTCTCTTAGATGTTTATACAAAAACGGTTAAAACGTTAGAGAGATTAGCATTGAAATTTGGCGCTAACCATTGTAATCGTGTGTATATTGAGATCCCGTTAACGGTTCAGGAGTTTGCTACATTGGTGGGGACTTCACGAGAAAGTGTTAGTAGAGTTTTTTCCAAGTTAAAAAAGGACGAGGTCATCGATATTCAAGGGAAGAAAATAATCATTCTGGACTGGTGCAGATTCTGCACACGCAGCCATCAAAGTTAATTAATAGACTTGGGGTCAAAATGAAAGCCTGTCGGCAAGTAACCGACAGGCTTTTGTGTATGTTGTTTAGCAGGAAAGGGGGCGTCTCGAGACAAAAGGGAACGTACCTCATTGCCTTATCAGGAAAATAATCGGACATATCCCAGCAAAGATGGACATATCTGCGAAAAGTCGGACATTTCTGTTGAAAGTCGAACATATTCCATGAAAAGTCGGACATATCTCATGAAAAGTCGGACATATTCCATGAAAAGTCGGACATTTCATCAAAAAAAGTTGAAGAAATTTATAAAAAGGCTACTTTTGAAAAAATTTAGGGACATCCTAAAGGGAATTTGGCAAAATTTACGATTTATACCTCAAAAATCAACTATTTGTGGAAAAAATCAATATTTCTTGTTCCTTTTTGGCATATCCGCTCAATCATCTAAGTTCGAAAAGGCAATATTGAACATAAATACAGCCTAATTATTAAACTGATAAGTCCAAAAGCGTTCGTGGAGCAATCGGGAAATGACTTCTGGATCATTTTCGTTCAGCTTTTGCGCCATATCGTCGGCTGTTAATTGTGTTTGAGAAACATGGGCTTTCAGTGCGTTTATTTTGATTTCAGCAACAGGACTTACATCGTTAACGATATCTGGTGGGCCAATGACTACCTCACAATTATTGGCAAAAGCCACACAATGCAATTTAGGTCGACTAGCTGCAGGGATTTTTCCAACCGCTCGCACCACAGCAGCCCCGCAAGCATCATGATCAGGATGGACAGAATAGCCTGGATAAAACGAAATTACAAGCGAAGGATTAACATCTCTTATTAATGAAGAAACCATATCAGATAGCATCTCCTCATTTTCAAATTCAATCGTCTTATCCCGTAATCCCATCATCCGCAAATCGCCTATCCCCATCACTTTTGCGGCATTTTGTAGCTCGGTTTTCCGAATTTTTGGCAGTGATTCTCGGGTAGCAAAAGGAGGATTCCCCATATTGCGCCCCATTTCACCTAAGGTTAAGCAAGCATAGGTGACCGGTGTACCGTTTTGGACATGAGTGGCAATTGTTCCGGAAACACCATATGCTTCATCATCAGGGTGAGGAAATATTACTAATAGTTGTCGCTCTTTTTCCATCAGGAAAACTCCTTTCTTTGATATATTGGTCGGACCTTAGTTCTCTCCGCTTTTCATCACTTATTCAAACGGAATCGGACTTATTTCAAGGGCTACTGCAAGTTTACCTTCAGCATCGTGCCCAGCTAGCAGGAGTCGTTGGCTATCATCAATTTCAAAATGGGTCAAACCTTCTGCATATACCCAACCAATCGCTAATTTAAGGCCAACCCGGTACGGGCCATTACCAACAATTTTTCCTGATTCATAGCGAATTTGGGCATTGCGAATATAAGCTCCTGCAGAAAGAGTAGATTCATTATTATGAGAGGCATAGGCGCCATTCGTTGTTTCAAGGTGAAGAAAGACATCTGAGTTCGCATAGCGATTGATGGTCCCTTGGACTTTTTCTAGAATCACACTCTCCATTACAGTCATTTCCTTTCTGTACTCAAATTTAATTTAAATAGCATATTTAACTTAATTCGTCATCATAATCTAATATTACTAAAAACAACATGAATTTGCTAAAAATACGGTTGGAAAGGTTTGGTTTATGCCAAATATATTTTTCTGATATATAATATAGATAATCTAACAGAATATTCTCTACAAATGAAAATGACGAAAATGAATGGAGGTGTAAGATATGAGTAATCAGCAAGATCCTGCAGTAAAGGTGAAGCGTTTTTCTAAGGCTTTTGTCGTGGCACATGCAATTAACGCCATATCATTCTTTGCTTTGTATATTACCGCTCTTCCAATGTACACAGAGTTTTTTGACTGGCTATATCCAGTGCTCGGTGGCCCAGAAATGGCTCGACTTTTGCATCGAATTTTCGCTGTTGCATTCATTACACCAACGCTAATTTTTTTGATTTTTGATCCTAAGGGCTTTTTCCGCTGGTTTAAAGAGCTGGTAACCTGGAAAAAGCGCGATTTTGAATTTTTAAAAGAAACAGGTAAACAATTATTTGGATTTAAATATAAACATGTGAATCAATCTTTTTACAATGCAGGTGAAAAAATAAATTCCTGGATTCAAATTATTTCCACAATCATGATTATAGCTTCGGGAATTATAATGGTTCGTTCGGGAATTTTTCCGAAGGCTATCGTTCAGTGGAGCTATTTCTTCCATAATGTTGGTTTTGGGCTGGCGGCTGCTGTAGTGGTAGGACACATCTATCTTGCGGTTGTCGATAAACAATCCAGCCCGGGAAAAATGGGGGTAATTACCGGAAAAGTCCCAGCTTGGTGGGCACATAGCCACTATACTGACTGGTACAATGAAGAAGTTAAAAAGGGAAACTTCCCTAAACTTTAATGGGAAGAGTGTCAGCGAGTGGACGTATTAGTCCGTTAACAAAAGTAAAAAGTGTCAGCCCTGAAATATGGGCCTGACACTTTTTGGTGTGATTAAAAACAAGTTAAGTGTGTTTTAGGCTATTTTTATTATTTTTACTCGGTAAAGGTGATTTAAGTTGCTGAGCCTAACGACAATTGGTATTATGATAAAATTGTGAACGGAAATAGCTGGAATTATGAAAAAATAATAGTTGGTATTTTATTGAAAGATTATCGCTTTTTTACTTTGCTCTTAGGACAGAAGGAGTGAGAGGATGGCTAGCCCGGTTAACTTTCAGTATAAGAACAAAAGTTCATCTTCACAGCCCTATCAACACGATTATTATCTTAATGATGGTAAATTTCCAAATAAACAAAGAAGACAGTTACAGCACGAAATAAAAATCCATATGGAGAGATACGCCAAGGATTTAATCGGAAAAGGTTCTGATTTTACTAAAGTAATCATATGGGACGACATGCTAATTCTGCGGTGTCAAGGCTTTTTAACGGATCCGGAAAAATTTATTACCACATCAGCTAAAGGTAGTAATCTAGTTAAGGCATCTCGGTTACAGATTGCTAAGCAATTTGCCGTTGACAATGTTCCACTTTTTGAAGCTATGTTAGGAGCAAATTGTATTCACCAAACATTTGACGTTGAATCTGATAAGGACTATTGGATTCATGTGATGGTTTTTGATCAATTATTAATAGAGATTAACTAATAAAAATAGATTTGGTAGTTAAAGGAGACACTTAAAGGTAGCTCTAATAAAGACCAATGGTTTGTTGGAATGGACTGTAATTTAAGTCTGTTCTACGGATCATTGGTCTTTTTATTGTTTAAATAGAGTTTTTCCTGAGTTTTTGTATCCAGAGAATAGAGGCATTTTTCGAAAAGGGGGAGTTTTGAAAACGCTATCACGAATCGAACTGAAGTTCTATTGGGGATTAACAGAATGTGAAGAGCAGAAAGGTGGGATTAACAATGAGGACAAGGTTAACGATTGCATTGGCGTTGTTAGCTGTTTTGGCTGCTGGTACGTACTGGGCTTTTGAATCTGCTCAATTATATGTTTTTCGGGCTGGTCTATCAGGTTCACTAAAGTATAATTTGCTGTTTGATCGTGCTGTTCTAGCGATACCAGTGGCTGCTTTGTTGGGCATTTCTCTAGGGGCGTTTAAATATGCTCAAGATCAAACGAAAATTGTCGACGGAAAAATTGAACGGCATGATGAAATTATGTTTTTCCAACATTGGTCCAACGCACTGGGAATTATTATTTTAATTATCACAGGATTTGTTTTAGGGACTCTTTTTATACCTAGAACGGTTCAAGTGGTTGAAAATATTGGTTTTGCTTTGAATATGCATTTTATTGGTATTTTATTTTCATTTATAGGTGTGAGCTACTATATCACCAAAGGATTATTTACTGGAGAAATTAAGCATATGATGCCGAAGCCTGGTGATCTCAGGAAGATGATTGGCCACTATAAAGCAATGATTTTTGGTGGAGAAGCTCCTAAAGAAGAGAAGTTTCTATCCGCTGAACGTGTTGTTTTCCCTTTTTGGATTATCGGGGTAAGCGGGATTACCCTCACAGGAATCATTAAAACCCTAGCCCATGTCTGGTCATTACCAGAAGCGTTGATGGGTGTGATGACATTCCTCCATGGCGTTTTTGCTATCTACATGACTTTGATGTTAATAGCACATGTAATAGCAGGGGCATTATTACCAGCGTCCTGGCCTTTAATTCGTTCAATGATAACGGGGAAAGTCACCGAAAAATATGTAAAGCACCATCATGAAAAATGGTATGAAGAAATACAAAAGCGTAAATCTGAAGGGAATTCTTAAAATTAGTTGCAAGATCATAAATTCATTCCTCATCCGGGAAATGAAAGGAGCAGAAAGATGAGTAATAAGGAAATCTCACGCCGGAATTTTATAAAAATGGGAAGCTCGACGCTTGCAGCTTTAGGAGTCGGTACTTTAGTCGGTGGCTGGTTTGATTTAGGTGATGGGGTAATAGCTATTGCAGCCTCAGAGGGATACTTGGTTGTTGACACCAAAAAGTGTGCTGGATGTATGACCTGTATGATGGCTTGTTCGTTGGCTCATGAGGGAAGATCGAATCCGTCCTTATCTCGGATTCAAATTATGCAAGATAATTTCGGTCAATACCCGAATGATATTTCCATAAACCAGTGTCGTCAGTGTCCCACAGCCCCTTGTGTTCAAGTATGTCCAACGGGTGCTAATCATTATGACCCAGAAAATGCCAATATTAGGCTGATAGATCCTAATAAATGTATTGGCTGTGAACAGTGTATAGAAGCATGCCCGTATAAACCAAGCCGGGTTATCTGGAATTTTGAGGACAAACAAGCACAAAAATGTGATTTGTGTGTAAATACGCCACATTGGAAAGAAAAAGGCGGTCCCAATGGAAAACAAGCGTGTGCGGCAGTTTGCCCAATGCAAGCGATTAAGTTTACCAATGAAATCCCAGTTCAAACCGGTAATAGCGGATATGATGTAAATCTTCGGACAAAAGACTGGGCAAGACTGGGAATTATCTCCGAATAACAACTGACGAAATGGGGGCGCAAAGAACATGAAAAATGGCTATGCTGGTAAAATTCTAAGAATTGATTTAACCAACAAAAAGATTTCTTCTATAGAAACTAAAAAATATGAGAAATGGGGCGGTGGCCACGGAATTGGCTCTGCACTTTTCTGGGATTTTTGTAAAGATAAGACGGTCAATGGATTAGATCCTGGAAATGTTGTTACCTTCATGACTTCACCAGTTTCGGGGACGATTACCCCAGCAGCTGCCTCAAGAACAGAGGTCCAAGGCATTGGAGTACAGGCATATCCAAAAGGATGGTTTACTAGGTCAAATTTTGGCGGTCAATTTGGAGCGATGCTAAAATTCGCAGGCTGGGATGGAATTTTAATAGAAGGAAAGGCCAATAAACCAGTTTGGCTGGATATCAGAAACGATAAAGTTGTCATTAGTGATGCTAAAGATTTATGGGGTAAAGACACCTGGGACACTCAGAAACTGATTCAGGAAAAGGTCGAGAAGAATTTTAATGAATGGTTTGAAATCGGAACCTCCCGAGACACTGGAAGAACAACTCAAAGGCCAGCAGTAGTGGCTATTGGTCCGGCTGGAGAAAACTTAGTAACCTATGCCTCATTAGTGCATGGCTCGGGAAATGGTGCGGGTCAAGGGGGATTTGGAGCCGTTTTGGGCTCGAAAAATTTAAAAGCCATTAGTGTTATCGGCACAGGAAGTGTGGAGGTCGCCGATGCAGGCGCTTTACTAGAAGCTCGAATCAATTTACAAAAGCGAAGATACAATGTCGATGAGCCTTTAAGGTCAAACCTACATGATGATGCTGAGGAATTGTCACCATTAGGTATCCCATATGCACTCACGAATTTGCCATTTCGGGCCCCAGGATTTGCCGGTCCAGGTGCATTTCTTCTTCCAACTGATGAGAAATCAAGACCTAAAGGCTGTGTAGGTTGTTTCATTAATTGCCGGAGAAACAGTGAAACTGGTCGAACCAATGAGTCATCCTGTGTTGACATAGCATTCTCCAGTGGAGTGGATGGAGATCCCGACTCTCAGAAAGATTCTGTTGAATTAATGCAACGTTTGGGGCTTAATAATTTCGTCGTGCTGGTAGCAATGCCGTGGTTGATTGGTCTCAATAAAATGGGGATTTTAGGTGCTGGTAAAAAAATCAACTCTAATTTGCCTTTTGACCGAGTTCAGAAAGATTCAGAGTTTACTGAGGCAGTAATGAATGCAATGGCATATCGGCAAGACATTGGTGCCGACCTAGCAGAAGGACTTGTACAAACCGCTGAAAAGTGGGGACGGCTAGAAGATATGGATACTGGTTTATTGCGTGTCACCTTCTGGGGCTATCCTGAACACTATGATCCTCGAATTGAAGTTGAATGGAGTTATGCTTCCATTTTAGGAGACCGAGATTTCAATGACCATGCCCTTAACTGGTATGTTCACTGGGTTCCATTTATCGCTATGCTTGTGGGTGAGGAACCTATCCTGTCGGCAGAGCAGGTGGCAACTATGGCAGCAGAAGCTTTGGTACCATATAAAGATCCAAAGATGCTTGATTATAGTGAAGAAGGTATCTATTCGGAAGCCAAAGCAAAAATGATTTCATGGATGAAAAGCTACAACTTATTTTGGAAGAACTCAATTGGCTATTGTGATTGGGCTTGGCCTGATTTGATAAACCTTAATCAACCAGATTATAAAGGTTTCTCTCCGGATGCTGAACCATTGTTCTTTAATGCTGTAACAGGCCAAAACATCAGCTTTGAAGATGGGATGAAAATCGGAACTAAGATCTGGAACTTAGACCGGGCGATTTATACTTTGCAGGGAAGACATCGAGATATGGAAGTGCTGTCGGGTTATGTATATAAAGCGCCGAATGAAGCACCATATCCTGGTCCAATTATCAAAGATGGAAAGTGGATTTATGATATGGGCATCGGGCGAGTAATGGATCAAAACAAATATGAAGAATGGAAGACCAAGTATTTCACTTTAGAAGGCTGGGATACAAAAACAGGCTGGCCAACACGTAAAAACTTAGAAAAATTAGATATGGGCAACGTAGCTGATGAACTAGAAAAGTCCGGAAAGTTGGGAAAATAACATGAGTAAATTATCCCAAGTAACCGAAGAATTGGCCGCAAAACTGCTTAGCGAAGTGGATTTTAGCCAGCGCCTTCAAGGAACAAGATACCATGCGATGGCCGGAGGAATGCCAGTAGTATTTCTTCAACTCCAGGAAGCAAAGGATTTTTTGCATGTAGGTTCGCTACAAAGTTTATTAACCTGTGGCGGCGGTGGAACCATTAATTACTTGGACTGGACGAAGCTAAAAACATGGGTTGCCGAAATATTTGGTGATCATGAACTTGCAGAGTCAATTGGAAAAGAAATTGCAAAAGGTAAAAGCTTCGTGGAGACTATGGGTCCGATGAAAGAATTATTAGAAGAACGCCTTCAACAATGCAAGGAACTATTGCAATATAATGAAAGTCCCCGTCAAATTTAATTAGGCTGTTTTCGTAAAGTTTGTTGTTAAAATCTTAAACCCGATTTTAACATGATATCAACTATTTTGTAGCTTGAAAGTAAATTTGCAAGCTCTTTTCTCATAAA
>CALCRD010000151.1 GCA_937894355.1 uncultured Bacillus sp. | reverse complement strand
TTCATTAAATTGGGGTTGCTGAATTTCGCTTGCATAGTTAATCGACAGTCTCATCGCTCCGTCTATTTATCAAACGTTTATTCCTTTACTCCTCCCATATCTTTCGATTGAATTTCTCTAAGCAAAACAAAAGCATGGCAATTCGGATGTGAATTGCCATGCTTTTTCTTGTGTTATTTTTACTTGTTATTTGATAATTTTACACTTCAAAAGAGAACTCAATACGATTTGGTGGTCAGACTCTTTTTTATCTAATGAAAATTATTTAGCGAACGCATGGTTGCCGATTACGATGGTCACTGGGCGAGATTTCATCCAGGCACTTGTTGTTTTTTGCGGATTGTAGAAATACAATGAACCGCTACCTTGGCCTCGGAATGCGATTGCCTCGTTTACCGCTTGTCTTGAGGCTGCATCTGGCGTTTGGTTAATTGCTCCGTTTTGAACTGGTGAGAAAGCATAATAGCCATTTGATTTCTGATAGATCACTTCTCTGACTGTGTTCGGAAATTCGGGATGATCGACACGATTTAGTAAAACAGTTGCTACTGCTACTTTACCTGCATATGATTCACCTTTTGCCTCAGCGTATACTAGTTTTGCCATGAGTTCTTTGTCTGCTGCTGAAATCGCTGTGCCAGGAATGACTAATTGTTGCCCAGGGTAAATGATATCGTTTGTTTTATTATTTGCCTTTTTTATACTAGCAACGGAAACACCGTGTTGATTGGCGATTTTCCAATAGGTGTCGCCTGCTTTAACTGTATATGTTCCGGCCGCTTCTGATTGATTACCTAAGCTAAATACTGATATAGAAAGTGATAATACTGAAGCAATCACAAGTTTGTTTATCTTGTTAATCTTTTTCATGTAAGTTACCTCCTAGTATTCTAGTAATCTTGCTTGTCGGTCTACTAGTAGGCTAACATCTGTAATATTACTATTCATTAACCAAATTTTTACATACTGAAAATTGATCTTGGGACGCTTTCTATTAAAGCTTTCTTCGGAAAACTGGAATAGTCCTCCAACAGCATTTTACTTCCAGTAGTAATCTTTATTAGAAAAAAATGGGCCAATCATTACAGAAGATTTCACTGTTGTTACAGTGAAAAGAGGATGAGCCTAGTTAGTGACGGATGAACGGAAGTCCACTAGCCGCTGGGCTTGTGGATCTTGACACTGGAACTAGACACAGCGAAAAGCGACGAGAGATATCCCCTCGCCGCTTTTCTTATGCTAACTTACACGTTTTTTCATAATCATAATAAGATATAAAATAATCGATAGTGATACTGAAACTGCTGATGCGAAATAGACGCTGTCATAACCAAACAGGAAGCTGATTTGGCCAAAGAGGATGGCACCAACGCCGACTCCTAAATCAAAGAAAGAAAAGAAAGTCGCATTCGCCATGCCTTTTCGATGTCTTGGAGCTTGCTCAACAGACCAAGCTTGCAAGGCCGGTTGAATGGTACCAAAACCTAGTCCGTATAAAACTGCAGCAATATACAGAACCAAACTGTTTGGTAGCCACGCTAACAATAACATAGCGACAAGGATCAGTACTGTTCCAGGGATAAAAACAGCTTGATGACCTTTTCGGTCGTATATTTGACCAGCAAAGGTCCGAGATAACATGAGTGAAAGTGCAAAGATGAAAAAATACCATTGTATTCCAGATAGCCCTTTTTCCAATGTATATAATGGCAGGAATGTGGCAATCCCACCAAAGGTCACAGTAATGAAAAACAATAACATCGATGGTGGTAAAGCCGTTTTTTCATACAGGTCCCATTTTTTTGAGGCTGTATTTTCCAGATGAGGAACAGGCTCTACTTTTTTAAATTTAATTTTTGAAGCTAAAAGATAGGCAACTAACCCCAGTCCTCCACAAATTAGGAAGAATTGATTAAAGTTCAAAATTCCAACAAGCGCTAAACCTAATGCGGGTCCCATTGCCATGGCGATGTTACCTGATAGGCCATAATAGCCCATTCCCTCTCCGCGGCGCCTAGCTGGAATTAAATCAGTGGCAATTGTACCTGAAGCAGTCGTTGAAAAACCCCAACCAACACCTTGAACAATTCGTAGCATAAACAAAAGTATAATTCCCGTGGTAAAACCAAACAGACCAACGGATAGAACAAAAATGGCAAGTCCTAGTAAATATATAAATCCCCTACCTTTTGACTCTAATGCATGCCCCGCAAAAGGACGGATGACTAGCGCAGAGAAGGTAAAAATCCCAACGACAAAACCGATTAATTGATCATTACCTCCAAGTTCCTTTACAAAAAGAGGGATGGTAGGCAATGTCATTTGAAAGCCCAGAAAAATAAAAAAGTTAGCCAAACAAATAAGTATAAAATCTTTTGTCCAAATTTTTTCTTTTCCCTGGACTTTGGTATTGCTTTCTTTTATTACCTGAGTATTGATCGGCATCTACAAAAGTCCTTCTCTCTATTTATTGTTAAAAATGTTTAACCCCATTTTAACTGATTATATTTAGGTTTACTAACTATTTGTATTTTGAGCAACAAAAATCAGAACTTCCCAACAACCTGTTTTCTAAAATTTTTTGTCTTTATTAGACGATAAATAGTATATAATTCCCAGTTTATACAAATAATACAGAAGGGAAATTTCAATAATAAATCATTTTGAGGTGAGTTTATGGGAATCCTTGACGCATATAACCAATGGAGGGTTTCGCGCTATGATAATCATGTTTCCAATATGAGATCACAAAACAAATGCCCAGACTGCAGAGGCAAAGGATATCATGCCTATCCAGTTAACGAATTTGTTTACTACACCGATTCATATGAATGTCCTGGATGCAACGGAACTGGCCAATACACAGATTGGAACGAACTAAGATAAATACAATACTTCAACGAATTAACGCACCGGGGGACTGTCCCCCGGTGCGTTAATTCGTTGAAGAGCGACTCTTTTTCTTTTGCCAAACGGAAGGATTTGGGAGTAAAATGAATGAAATAGGTTTCCTTATCATGTTGAAGAAGGTTAGGAGAACAGTTATGGAATTAATTCATTCATTAAAAGACTCTGCTTTTCGTCTATGGCGAAAGTATCATATTACCCAATTCATCTTATTGATTGGCCTTGTCTTGATATTATTAAATATTTTGTTTTTTGCCTTTTTGGCCACTAGAGCCAATGTTCAATCCCTGAAGGATGGGTTGAACCAGGCCACAATTATCTATGATAAAAATCAAGCCACGGCGACTTCGTTAACAACAAATCGGACTCAAGGAATCAAGATTGAGACCTTACCTCCGCATGTGAAAAACGCCATCGTTGCTATTGAAGATGAACGTTTCTATGAGCATAATGGCTTTGATGTCAAAGGGATAGCTCGAGCATTTTTCAATAATTTACTACATCTAAGTATTACTGGTGGCGGTAGCACCATCACCCAACAGCTCACCAAAAACGCCCTGCTATCACCTGACCAAACGTATAAACGGAAAATTGAAGAATTATTTTTGGCCGTAGAAATTGAGAAGCACTATGAGAAGGACGAAATTCTCGAGATGTATTTGAACCAAGTATACTTTGGTAGCGGTTCATGGGGGATTGGTCAGGCATCGAAGAAATATTTTAATAAAACGATAGATAAGGTTTCTATCAGTGAAGCGGCCCTGCTGGCTGGACTGCTACAATCTCCATCAGCGACAGATCCCTACAAGCATTACCAACGTGCCATTGATAGAAGAGACGTCGTTTTAACTAAAATGAATGAGTTGGACATGATTTCCGAATCGGATAAAAAAATAGCAAAAGCAGAAAACATCAAACTCGTCGATGGTGGCGGAAGTTTTATCGATCGGAAATTCCCTTATTATGTGGATGCCGTACTTGATGAGGCGATCGCCGATTTCGGTTTAACACAGGAAGAAATTTTAACTAGAGGCTATCAAATATACACCGAAATGGATCAAAATCAGCAGTCCGCTTTAGAAAAAGTCTATAATCGGAATGCTTTGTTTCCAAAAAATCAAGACAGATCAACACTCGTTCAAAGTGGTGCGGTTTTGCTAGACCCTGCTTCAGGAGGAATTCGAGCTGTCGTTGGTGGCCGGGGCGATCAAGTGTTTCGAGGATTTAATCGGGCCACACAAATAAAAGCCCAACCTGGTTCAACCTTAAAGCCGCTAGCTGTCTATACGCCTGCACTTGAGGCCGACTATGAAGTCGATTCGATGCTCGTTGACCAACAGCTCACTTTTAAAAATAACTATCAACCGGAAAACTTCTCGAAAACCTTTCAAGGAGAAGTTCCGATGTATAAGGCCGTGGAAGATTCGATTAATATTCCTGCTGTTTGGCTTTTGGATAAAATCGGCATTGATAATGGTCTTGATGCTTTAACACGGTTCGGAATTCCTTATGAAAAACAAGACCGTAATTTGCCAATTGCCCTAGGTGGTATGTACAAAGGAATCTCACCGCAGCAATTAGCTGAAGCTTACTCGGTCTTTCCTAATGGTGGAAAGAAAACCAATAGTCACTTTATTACTAAAATCGTCGGACCGACTGGTAAAATTATTGCCAAACGGAATCCACAGACAACAAAAGTAACTTCCAAAGAGGTTGCTAATAAAATGACGTCGATGCTGTTAAATGTCGTGGAAACGGGAACCGGACAAAGAACCAATATCCCTAACGTTCAGATTGCTGGTAAAACGGGATCCACCCAAGTGCCTTATAATGATATAAACGGAACGAAGGATCAATGGTTTGTTGGCTATACTCCTAATCTTGTAGGAGCGGTTTGGATTGGTTATGACAAAACCGATCGGCAGCATTATTTGCCTAACAGCAGTTCTAACACTGTCGTACCGATATTCAGAGCGATTATGGAAGGCGCACTTCCCTTTGTTCCTCAAGAGGAATTTGCTGTGAAGTCCGTCAACTATCAGTTGGCTAATCCGGAAAAGACCAGTGAACAAGTTATTCAAGAAACGACTGAGGAAGTAAAGAAACAAGCTCAAAAGGTGAAGAAAAAAGCTGCGGAAATAGAAGAAATCATTATCGAAGAAAGCCCAAAATGGAAACAGAACTTTGAAGAAGGCGTCCAACTCCTGATTGAAATTGGCGATGAAATAAAAAATAGTTTTAATTAGACCAACTAAACTAATCGTTAACGAAAAGTAGCGCTACAATAGCGCTACTTTTTTTGGATTCATTCGATTTGGGATTATTCAACACTTGGTAATGTGGATTTGTTGCGAACTACAAATCTTTTCACCCTATTTTAGTAACTTTCACCATCGTCGATGCTTGTTCCAAACTCCTAGCCATGGATAATCTGGAAGTAGCCATGGTTATCCCTAAAATAGACCAGAATAAAGGGGCAACCGGAATGACACTTATATTAAAAAACGCTTGAACAAGATAACCTAAAATGGCCGAAATCAATCCAAAAAGGATTATTTTTTCCTGCTCGCAAACCCGCTTTAAAGCTTGAAATGCATTTCTTAAAATAATAAATAGTAAAAACAAGTAAGTCAGAAGCGCGGGGACTCCCAGTGTAATGGCCATTTGCAAATACTCATTATGGGCTTTATCGACAATCATATCGCCGAAGACTTCCTTTTTCTCGGCATCATCTGGAAAAACAAAGGCAAATGTATCCGGTCCCGAGCCTATCCAAAAATATTCTTTTACTAGCGGAAGTGATTTTTTCCAGATAAAAAACCGTGAAGAGCCTTCATGACCGGTACTTTGATTAGATACAATTTTATATGAATCTGAAAAGAGGAGGCCCATTCGATTAAAATAACTTCCATTTTCGCTCGCGTTTATACCTATTAATAATAACATTAACGCGATTAAGAGAACTGACCATTTTTTCCAAAGATATTTTCTAGCCTTTATGACAAAAACGGTTACGAAACCAAATTCCCTAGTAAATTTTTTTAAAAAAATTCCCAAAATATTATCTCCCTACCCTAAGAAATCTCCAAAACAAAAAAGCTAGCGTATTAGCCAGCTTTTCTTCTAGTACTTCATATTAATTTCTACTCAGCATTTGACGACATTGTTTATTTTTCTGGCAGCTTCGGTGATTTCCTC
>CALCRD010000150.1 GCA_937894355.1 uncultured Bacillus sp. | reverse complement strand
AAGTAAAACATCTTTGGTTATGATGTTATTGTTGAAGTTGATGTTTCCGCCTTCTGTTTATCAAGCTGTTGCAGGGCAATTTTAGCCCCTGGGTCCATTCCTTGGCATCCAGCCAATAAAACTAAATCACCCGTTTCAGTGGTCGTTAGAGCCTCAGCAATGGCATCCGGTAATTCATCATAAAGGCTCACTTTAATGTTTGCTTTATCCATTTCCTCCATAAAGACATTAAGCTCCTCGTCTGATACCCAATCCTTAGCCGTTACATGGGAAACACTTTTCGTGGCAATAATCTCATCAAACTCTAATAATTTTGCCCATTTGGCAATCGTCTGAGCGTTTTCTCGATTAACTGTAGGACCACGATCGCCTCTGATAGCATAAACTAAATGTAACTTCTCATAGGTCATAAACTTCAATGTTTCTAATGTGACATTGATATTCCCAGGATTTGCAAAATGGTCATCAATGATTTTCATTTTTTCATCCTCATAGATAAACTCAAAACGTCTCTCGACGCCAGGGAATGACTTTAGCGTATTTTGAATGGTAGGAATCGTTGCGCCGGAAAGTAAGGCAACCGTAATAGCCACCATCGAATTATAGACAGAATGTAAACCTGGTACTGCCAATTCAACCTCAAACTGACTAGGTTCGAACACCGTTTCACCGGCAGTAAATGGCTTTAAGATTACATAGATAAACTTAGCTCTGCCAGTTGATAAATCTAAGTCTTTACAATGAATGTGGCCATCTGTACTTTTAAGGCTAAAAGTGATCACTTGCGCCTTTGTATCATTGACCAGTGACGCTGAATAAGGACAATCTAAATTGAGGATGGCCGTGCTATTTTCCCGAGCATTTGTAATCAATTTAGCTTTCGCCGCAAAGTACTGCTCAAAGGAACCATGTGAATCGATATGTTCCCGACTTAAATTATTAAAAGTGACAATATCATAATCTACGGTTTCAATCCGGTGTGTTTCTTGAGCCGCAGAGGAGACTTCCATTGTTACATGTGAAACATTTCGTTCAACCATTTGCTGTAAATATGATTGTAAATCTGATGATTCTGGTGTGGTAAGCTCTGAAGGAATTGAAGTATCATCAATTTTTATCGATACCGTTCCAATCAATCCGGTTTTATAGCCTTGTTGTTCTAAAATAGCATTAATCATATAGGAAGTGGTAGTTTTACCATTAGTAGCCGTTACACCAATCATTTTCATTTTTTGCGAAGGATGATTGTAAAAGGCATCGGCTAATCTAGCCAGGGCAATTCTGCCATTTTCAACTAGATATTGTGGTATATCAATCTCAGGTTGATATTCCTCGACAATAGCTGCTACAGCTCCATTGCTAACAGCATTGGCAAGATATTTGTGTCCATCAGTCTTATAGCCTCTAATACACACAAAAATATGTCCTTGGGCTACTTTTTGTGAATGATAGGAAATCCCTGAAATATCCATTTCTTGACCCTTATAAATCCTGATTATCTCGATTGATTGTAAGATTTCCGATAATTTAACCATTCACTTCTACTCCATTCCTTATTTAAGGCTGTTTTTGTAAAGATTGTTGTAAAGTTTGAGAAAAGCGCCTTATTTAAACTTTTTCCGAAATGCCTTACCGACAATATTTTTGAAAAATGAAAAGGCAGGCTTAGGGTCTTGCCAATCCCAAATTGCATGGGCTTTCTTTTTAAACAAAGATCGAATTACACTCATTCGTGTAAGTTGTCCTGTTTTCAAATAACCTCTGATTGCTAAAAAGTCTTCATAGGCATACCAGAAAACAATGTTTTTGTCCTCTGTTACAGCCTTTGGCGCTACTGGATTTCCAGTTAATTCAGCATAGGTGATATAAGGGAAGTTCACGCCTACTTTATATAGTAAGTTATTTAGGTTGGTAATTCGGGCATTTATTTCAATTAAATAATATTTCCCTGTTTCCGCATCCTTTTTAAACTCAATTTCAGCAAAGCCCTTCCAACCAATTTCTTCTAAAAATTTCGCACCAATCTCGAAAATCTCCGGAACGTATTTTTGTCCAGTATAGACAGATGCTCCAAAATTAATCGGATACTGGCGGTACTTTTGACAGGTTACCCAATGGGTTACTTTGGAATCTTGATTCAAATAGGCATCAAACGTGTACATATGATCATCAAAGCCTGGAATAATTCGTTGTACAATCACTTCTAAATTAGCATCTTTTGCTTTTTGTAAAGCTTCATCCAGTTCTTGTCTGTTATGAACCTTAAAAAGTTTCCGTCTAAATTTGGCGACAAAGGTTGGCGAATCTGTTGGCTTCACTATACAAGGGTACTTGACCATCTCATCAATTTTTTCATAAAAATGATCCTCGCCCACTCGAACAGTCTCAGGGACATTTACACCATTCTCTTCAGCCATGCGGTGTAATACTTCCTTGTTCATCGCTTTCGTATATAGGCCTTTTTCAGTTTGCGGAATTAAATAGACCTCTCTGAGTTCGTCCAAAAATTCATCAACCACTTCAACATATGAATCATGGCACGGAATCAGTACTGGTGGAACACTTTGCTGCTTAGCATATTCTTTTAAAAAGTTTACAAATTCTTGTTTTTCCTGCTTATAATGAGGCGCAATCAGCCGCTCGGTGTTGTATTTAGAATCAGCAGCATACGTATTTTCAGTTGAATAATCTACTGCAACAGTATGTATACCCTGTTTACCTAAACATCGAATGGTACTTAAACCAATATAATAATTTGCTCCTAAAATTACTGCTTTATTATTCACAACTCCAACCCCTCATAAACATTCATAGACACTCATTCACGAACTATATCGTTGATACAATTATATACCATCATAATACAGTTAGTTAATAGTTTAAACCGGAATAAATTAGCCCAAAAAGACATGTTTTCGATAACATGTCTTTTTGGGCTAATTTCTCGCAAATTACGGGCAGTTAAACCCTAATGGAAATTTTATTTTATGATTGAACTTTCTTACCTTAAACTCACAATTTTTAAGCCTTGTGATTGGAAATGTTCAATAATTATTGGTAAAGCCTTAGCAGTTGCCTCTATTTCATGGAATACATAAATCGAGCCTGAACCATTAGTAGCTAAAGTATAATTAATAATTGCATTTGTATCTCTTTTTTTCCAATCAAGTGGATCTTTATTCCACATAATTGTTTTTATATTTTTCTTAGAAAACCCATTTACTATTTCATCGTTTACGGCTCCATATGGTGGCCGAAACAGATTTACGGGACGATTTATGATCCCAGTTAGTAATTCATTTGTTTGATCTAATTCTTGTTGCTGTTGAGTACTTGATTGTTGAGTCAAATCAGAATGGGTCATCGAATGATTAGCCACACTAAAACCTTTATCTTGGGCATATTTAACTTCTTCGAGTTTATTTTGCACCTTGTTTCCAATAAAGAAAAAAGTTCCACCCACTTGATACTGGGTTAAGATATCAACAATTTGTTTTGTGTAGACTGAAGGTCCATCATCAAATGTAATGGCCACATATCCCTCTGGTAAACTATAAGTTTTTCCAGATCCTACTTCTATCATCGGAGTAGTAGTCAAACTTTGGCTTTTTAAAGCTTCATTTTTTTTCTCAGGAATTACTGGCGCATTTGACTGTTTGACGGCCTGTTTCGATTCAATAGCTGAAACCGCAGGCTTGTCTACTTTCTTACCTCCAATCTTTTCGGCCTCTTTTACTGGTGATGAGACGATACTTGCATTTAGTGCCGATTGTGGAACTGCATTAGCTGTGTCCCCATTTAACATTGATAATGAAAATCCTAGTAATATCGCTATCGTAACAGCTGTAGCAACTACTACCTTAAAATTCTCTTTAAAAATATTCCTTGGAAGGCTTTTTGTCCGTTTCTTTTTTACAGTATTACTTTTGGATGCTGTTGATTTTACACTTCCGATTTCTTTTATACTATTAAGCTCATTAATCCAGGAAATATTTTTGGCATAATTCTCTGAACAAGTAAAAAAGACCGTTTCACGTCTTTCCCCAGATAGTTTAGAAATCGAGCTATAATAACCATTCCCCTGTGGTTTTGTATAGCACTCGCGCGATAATCGGTATTTATGATTTGGGCTCGACTCGATCAATTCGGTTAGGTTTTCCCCGGTTACTGTATCGAGACGCCATTTGAATTCTACTTTTTCTTCACCAATCGTTAAGCGAACTAAAGCATAATATTGCTCTTGAATACACTCTACGGTACGTAACTCTAGTACCTTTCCCAAATATTGCACTTAAACTCTCCCTTTGTTCTTACTTTCTCTATTTATCTAGTTTCCAAACATAAACGGGCAAGTATTCCCCCAAGATTAATGGAGATTTCTCACCACCCCAATTATGGGGCTATAGCCCTTGTTTATGGAAGTTTATTTAATCTGTGGAGCTTCAGGTTCCCCTTTATATCTTTCACTATAGGTTACAGTAGGTGTCGGCTTTCCTGTAAATCTATTAGTAAATTCATTAATAGTTTGCAACAGTTGGTTTTTCTCTGCCAGAGAAGTTTGGAATTGTTCATTAATGTTTTTATTCTCAGCTTCCAAATCTCTGATTTTTTCTTCCAACGAATCAATTTTTTGGTTGGCCTCATTTTGATGAATTTTGGCTTCCAAGGTAAGCTTCACATACTTTTCTTGTTCTTTTTGGAACAAAAACTTTACATTATCTATCTCAGCTTTAGCGTTGTCTTGATAATTTTTATAATCATCGAGGAGCTGATCATAAGTCATTTGTTTGGTCATTAACTTATCTTCTAAAGTTCTGATAAATTCATGGGCTTCAAGGATTTCTTTTTCTTTCTTTCTCATGTCACCCTTTAACTTAATATTTTTTTCGATAGCTTCCGATAATTGCACTTCAATATTTACCAGTCTATTTACCGTTAATTGTCGATCATTGACAATATTTTTTACAGCTACGACCAAGTCAAAGGTAATTTTGTCTTCGTCTTCTTTAATAGATAATATTTCTCTAGAAGGAGTTTCTTCTTCCCCAATAACCTCCTCAGGAATTTCTGTTACTTCTTCTAATTCATTTTGGTCTGGTTCAATAATAATGAAGTCTGATTCAGTCTTTTCATCGCTGTCTTCAGGATGTGGATTATTCAATATATCACTGAGCCACCCTAATCTCTTTTTAGCCAACACAATCAACCCCTTATTCGCTGAAATTTGAAAAAAACAATGTCCAAAAACGAGGATTATCTATAATCAATAAAAGCCCATGATTCTTCGTGTAAGGTGAAGTTATTACATAAAAATTACACGTAAGTATTATCATGAGCTACTAAACTCTTAACCCACCACGCAATAATGTGGAAGACTCCATTATTTAAATTTAATCAAAGATATTCAGACAGGAACAGTGACTTTTCGTCATATTATGAATATTCTATCTGTTCGTGATATAATAATTAATAGAAAAGCTGTCCTTATAAAAAGCTTCATATTAAAGAAGGAGGCATATCTCATGTCAACTAAGATTGACGTATTTATTGCTGAAGATGAGGATTTAATCCGTAACGGAATGAAGATTATCATAAATAAGGAAACCGATTTGCATGTGGTAGGGTCTGCCGCAAACGGTGCTGAAGCTTTGCAAAAAATCGCTGAAGTCTCACCTAATCTTATCCTGATGGATATCCAAATGCCTATAATGGATGGAATAGAATGCATTAAGCGGATTAGAGAGCAAAATAGCGAAGTCGTTATTATTATATTAACTACATTTAATGATGAAAAATATATAATAGAAGGAATTGCCAATGGGGCAAATGGCTATTTAATAAAAAGACCCGATTTCAAAAAACTGATTCCAACCATTAGAGAGGCCATGAATGGTGATTATTTACTGCCTGCTGAGGTAGCTTCTAAGCTGGTACATTATCTTTATCAAAAAGAATGTTATTCTAAGAAAAAAACAATCCCCGCATCGATCATACAGGGATTGGAATTTACTAAACGCGAGCGAGAAATTCTGAATTTATTATTACAACGACTTACCAACAGAGAGATTTCCGAATCGCTATTCATTAGTGAAGGCACCATTAAAAATTATTTGACGACTATTTATGAAAAACTAGGGGTAAAGAATCGTCATGAGGTAATTCAACTTCTAAAACAAACGGCAACATAAAATAAAATTTACTGCCCTTATTAATTTGACTTTTCACACCAACATAGCCACCATGTTGTTCAATAATTTCTTTGGAAATCGGTAATCCTAGGCCGCTTCCGTTTTTATTTCCTTCTTGTTTCTTATAAAAACGGTTAAAAACTTGGGGTAATTCATCGGGGGCAATTCCCATTCCATGATCGATTACCTCAATACATATCTCTTTTTCCTTACCAGTTGCAGATTCAAGGTTTGGAATATAACAATTCAATGTAATCGGCTGATCTATACGTGAATTGTTAAACTTAACCGCGTTACTAATAAAATTTTGCATAACTTGCATAAGTCTAACCGAGTCAAT
>CALCRD010000149.1 GCA_937894355.1 uncultured Bacillus sp. | reverse complement strand
CACTCCCTTGTCCGAAGTTTACTCATCTTCGGACACAACCCCGCTTCTTGGTCACTCCCTTGTCCGAAGTTAGCACATCTTCGGACACAAACCCACATTTTGGTCACTCCCTTGTCCGAAGTTCCCAACCGATATGAGCGGTTCCTCATGACCCAGATGAAGAAATAAGCATCTTTTTGACCACTAGTTGAGAAAGTACTTTACGCTTAACGCGATTCCAAGTTAAAAAATTTATGCTTTCTTAACTGAAAAAAAGACGACTTACCAATGATCTGGTAAATCGTCTTTTTTGATACAGTTTTTTTCCAGGGATGTCCGTTCTGGCGTTATTATTTTTTCCCCGGAAGTAATCCTGCTTTTTATCGATAATTTACAAATTGTACTTCTACTGTTAAATCGGCTGCGCGCACGGCTGCTTGGATTTGCTGTAGGTCATCTCGGCTTTTTCCGGTTACGCGAATCTGATCATCCTGGACTTGGCTTTTTACTTTCACTCCACTGTTTTTGATGATTGTATTAATCTTTTTGGCGTTTTCTTTATCAATTCCCTGAACTAGTTTTGCTCTTTGACGAACAGTACCTCCAGAGGCACCTTCTAATTTCCCATAATCCAGGTTTTTGATTGGTACACCACGTTTGATTAATTTTGAAAACAAAACATCCTTAAGCTGATCCATCTTATACTCATCATCGGAAACAAGCACAAGCTCTTCTTTGTCGAGTGTCACATTACTTTTACTACCTTTAAAATCATAACGAGTCTTAATTTCCTTCATTGCTGCAGTAACTGCATTAGTGACTTCAGAGAAGTCAACTTGGGAAACAATATCAAATGAGCTGTCTTTTGCCATAGCTACCTCCGAAAACATTTTTATTTATGTCTATATTATAGTAAAATATAGCAGTCCAAACAACATAAGGAAAATATAAAAGTAAAACTAATGGAGGAAAAAAACATGCCTTTAGCAGAAAATGTAGGTCATGTCTTGCAACTTACTGTAACACGTGAAACAGAATTTGGTTATTTTTTGTCAGATGGAACAGAAGATATTTTATTGCATAGAAAAGAAGCAAGCCGTCAATATGAAATTGATGAGACCGTCGAAGTATTTCTTTATACCGATTCTCAGGGAAGGGTTGCTGCAACTGATGTTATTCCGCTTGTTACTGTTGGGAAGTACGAGTGGGTTAAAGTAACTGATGCAAAGCCGGGATTGGGCATATTTTTAGACATTGGGATTCAAAAGGATTTATTACTAGGTGAAGAGGATTTACCTGCTCACAAGGAAGTATGGCCTGCTATTGGGGATTTATTGTGCGTAACAATAAGGGTTAACCGGAATAAGCGATTATATGCCAGACTTGCCACCGACCCAATCATGGAGGAAATGGCTGTAGAGGCCACAGAAACAGCTTTTAACAAAAATGTTCACGGCTATATTTATCGAACAGCTAAGGTAGGCAGCTGGCTTTTTACCGCAGAAGGCTATAAAGGATTTATTCATGAGTCTCAGCGGGAGCAGGAACCACGTTTAGGTGAAAAGGTTGAGGGAAGAGTTATCGATGTAAAAGTGGATGGAACAATTAATGTTTCTTTGCTTCAAAGAAAACAGGATATTCTCGACGATGATGCACAACGTGTTTTAGACTATTTAGAGTCACGTGATGGAGCTATGCCATATAGCGATAAAAGCACACCAGAAGATATTGCTGAACGATTCAAAATGAGTAAAGGCGCATTCAAAAGAGCGCTTGGGAACTTGATGAAAAACGGAAAAATTTATCAAGAAGATCGTTGGACCTATATTAAAAAAGATGAAGAAGACTCGAACTAAATCTAAAAAACAAGAAGAGTGCCAAATACAATATTTGGCACTCTTTTTTGACCTAATTAAATTTTTCGGTGTAACCCAGCTGATCGCAATAAAAGCTAAGAACTTAAACCAGCCGTAAATCAGCCTTAATCCTGACATACCCCACTTTTAAAGGTGATCTGTTTTCTTAGAATATTGGTTTTTACCGGCTTTACGATTTTTTTCGCGCATCATATTTTTTTCATGCTTTAATGCTTGATTATCTTGGGCCTTTTTATCGTTGTCAGATGTATGTGGCATTCTTCTTCATACTCCTTTCAATTGAGTTCTTCCTCGATATTATCTGTTAAATGAGAAAGAAGTATGTAAATGCCCTTAAGATGGAATCTTATTTAAAAAGACGATAGCCATTGTTCCAGGACCTACATGAGCACCGATTACGGCACCAATGTCAGTAATGACAATATGTTCAGTACCAAATTCTTGCTGAATCATCTTTTTTATTTCTAAAGCCGCTTCTTCATTATCGGCATGGCTAATCCCAATTTGTTGTATATCTAATCTGCTACCACGTTCTTTCATAATCTCAATAACCCGGTGCATCAGTTTCTTTTTGCCACGCAGCTTTTCTAACGGTACAAGTTTACCATCATCAACGTTTAATAATGGCTTGATATTTAAGAGTCCTCCTAAAAAAGCGGATGCTTTGGAGACACGACCACCTTTTGCTAAGTATTCTAAGTCATTTACTGTAAATAAGTGTTCCATATGCTGTGATCTGAATTTAACATCTTCAATAATCGTTTCCTTCGAAGCATTTTGTTGAGCTAACTTTGCTGCTTCAAGAACAACGAGTCCTTGACCAATCGAAGCACATTTTGTATCAATAATGGTTAAATCGAAATCAGGGTACTGTTCTTTCACTTGGTTAAAAATCATAACAGCTGTTGAATAAGTACCTGATAGTTGGGAGGAAAAGGCAATGTAAATACCAGCTTCCTTATTTTTAGCCATTTTTGAAAATACCTCTTCAAAAAGATGGGGCGAAACCTGAGATGTCTTAGGGATTTTCCCATCACGTATTGCTTGATATACCTGGCTTGGTTCAATCTCTATAAGATCAGCATATTCTTTGTCATCTAGATGCACGTTAAGCGGAAATAAGGTTACATTGTGGTCGCTAAAAAAGTTTAACGGCAAGTCACTCGCGCTGTCTGCTAATATTTTTAAAGCCATTATTTCACCTGCTTTATGTAAGAATATTTGATTTAAGTGTATCGGTTTAGGATATAAAACACAATTATCTTTATTACAATTGTCATGTTTGGGCGATACGCAAAATTTTATAAATTTTTCGCAAAGGGGTTAATGTGTGATGATGTTGCAAACTCAGAAAATAATTGTCGTTACCTTTGGAGCCTTTCTGCTAGCGCTAGCTATGAACTTATTTTTAATACCAGCAAATGTGTATTCTAGTGGATTTGCTGGGGTGGCTCAGTTAATTTCGCGGATATCGAATGACTATGCTCCTTTTACGATTTCAACAGGAACCCTAATATTATTATTAAATATTCCGGTAACGATATTAGCTTGGACAAGAGTTGGAAAGTCATTTACGATATATAGCTTTATTAGTGTTCTATTAACGTCTTTTTTTCTAGAACTCATTCCAATAAAACAAGTCTCTGATGACATATTACTTAATGCGGTTTTTGGAGGCGTTATCTTAGCAATTGGTGTTGGTACTACTTTGAAATGGGGTGCATCCACTGGAGGGATGGATATCATTGTGATGATCTTATCAAGAATGAAAGATCGGCCAGTGGGTACATATTTTTTCTCATTAAATGCCATCATTATAGTATCAGCAGGTTTACTATTCGGCTGGGAAAAAGCTCTATATACATTAGTAACCTTGTATGTATCGACAAGAGTTATTGATACTATTCATACAAGGCACGTAAAGCTGACAGCCCTAATTATTACCAAGAACGCAACAGAGTTGAAAAAAGCGATACATGCTAAGCTTGTTCGTGGAATTACTTCTATTCCGGCAAAAGGAGCCTATACCAACGAAGAAAAAGAGATGTTGATGGTGGTTATTACAAGATATGAATTGTTTGATTTAGAAAGAACAATTAAAGAGGTTGACCCCAAAGCGTTTACCAATATCCTACAAACAGCAGGAGTATTTGGCTTCTTTCGTAAAGATTAAAGAAAGGATGATTCAATGAAAAGGCGGTTGCTACTACTTACTTTGCTAATGTTTCTCATCATCCCACAAACAGTTCATGTTCACGGACAATTACAGCATCCTATCAAGCAGCTATATGGAATAAAGCTATTAAATAGCCTAGAAATAATGAAATCAAATGAAATATTTCGCTCAATAAAAGTAACGGGTTCTAGTGGAAAATATGTGGTTACCGGGGAAGCACGTCCCCATAATGGGTCTTTTTATTATGTTGTTGAAGATGGACATTATATTTTTATTTCCGAAACCAAAGTAAAAAGTAAGACTAGCTTTCCTAACTGGTCAAAATTCACCCTTAATGTAACGGTTTATCCAAGGAAATTACCAGATAACGGTGCTTTAGTTCTCTATTTATTTGAAAAAGATAACTCAAAAAATGAAATGAAAATGGTTTTTCCAATTGTTCTTGAGGAATTTAATAAGTAAAACAGAATGATGAAAATCCCCTAAAAATCTTAGCACTGGATATATTTCTCAAAAAATAAAGGCTGACTCATGAAAGAGCCAGCCGCAAGGAATCCTATGTTACTGCATACTCTCTAATTCACTTTGTAGTTCCTGAAGCTGTCGCTGTTCAGCAACACTGGAATTGGCATAAGCTGAATTTAAAGCATTTTTTGCCCTGGAAATGGCTGTTGGTTGTTCACTTGCCTGGGCTGTCTTCGCTAATTGGACATACTTCCGGGCTTCTTGAAATAGCCGGTTCCCCATGTTTATATTCCTCCAAGCGAAGAATTATGAACATTGCTCATTTTCTGGGCTTCAGCCTCTGCGTAGGTTGTGTGGTAAGGGATGCGGTCAGCGTGTTTTGAAACAGAAGTAGAACCTTGTTGAACAAAGCGTCTTGACTTGTTTCTTTTTCCCATAACGAATCCCTCCAACCAATAATTTTGAAGCATTGAGAACTGCTTCATTTATAGTATGCTCAGAGGGAGTGATAATAAAAATGGAAAACATGTGAATTTACAGTGCATGTAAATTTAATAAATCATTTAAATAAACGGCAACTCCGTCCTTTTCATTTGATGCTGTCACATCATTGGCAATATTTTTTACTTTATCGATTCCATTTCCCATGGCTATGCCTCGACCAGCAAATTCAAGCATTTCTAAATCATTATCCTCATCGCCAAAAGCAATGATTCGTTCAGGAGGTATTTGTAAATAATCACTAGCTCGCTTCAACCCTACCGCTTTATTTAACCCCGATTTTATCACTTCAATCACATGCCAGGGTGCTGCCCAGCTTCGATGATCAATAACTTCAGCGTGAACTTCAGAAAGATGATCACAAATAGCATCAATATGGTCTTCACAAGATTGAATTAACATACTAGTAGGCGAGGAGGTCAAAAATCTCCTTAAATCTCCCGTGGTAATTTTCGGATTTCCGAATCCATAAATACCGATTAATTTTTCATCATGGTTATGAAGATAAACATCGTCAATTACCTCAGCGACAATATTTTGAAATGGAAAAGAATCAAGGGCTTCGACAATGTCCATGGCGACACTCATTTCGAGTGGAGAGTGATAAATTCCCCAATGACGGTCTGTGGGATGATGAACAAAAGCCCCATTAAAGTTGACAATTGGGGTATCTAACTCCAATTCACGATAATACATTTCACTGGAACGGTAAGGCCTTCCTGTCGCTATCATCACCAGATGACCCTGTTCCCTAGCTAGCCTAAGAACTTTTTTTGTATTAGGAGAAATCGTCTTTTCGTCGGTTAATAAAGTACCATCGAGATCTAAGGCAATTAGATGTCTTTTAGTCATAAATTCCCCTTCTCTTTCGTTAATTTCGATTTTTGTTACTACCAGTTTAACCTATTTTTTTACCAGGTTTATTAAGTGAGTGTTAAGCTTTGGAAAAAAATTATTAACATGATAAACTAATTTTATGCTTGTACGAAGCAAATGTTTCTGGTTTATATCATTATGTTAGCAATTTTAAACCTCTTTTGTAAAAAGAAACACCTGCAGATGAATAAATCTACAGTCAGATTTAAAAGATAATATTAAAATCACAAGGAGTGTATAAATATGGATGAAGCTTTAAAAGAGAACTTAATGGGTGCATTAGAACTAGTAATCGATCCAGAACTAGGTGTCGACATAGTTAACTTAGGTCTTGTTTACGATATCGAAATGGATGCTGATGGGAAAACAACAGTAACCATGACACTTACATCAATGGGTTGTCCGCTTGCAGGAACAATTGTTGACCAAGTAAAAAGGGCTTTAGCAGATATTCCAGAAGTTAAGGAAACAGAGGTAAATATTGTCTTCAACCCGCCTTGGACAAAGGATAAAATGTCTAGATATGCCAAAATTGCGCTTGGAGTTAGAGACTAATCTGATGAAAAATAAATTAATCTTAGTTAGTTCCGATCAACTTGGTAGAGGCGATAAAGAACTTGGCGAAGGAATTCTTGAAACCTTTTTTACACTCCTAAAACAGCGAGAAGAGCTCCCAGCAGCCCTATTCTTTATGAATGCTGGGGTCCTAACTCTAACTGAACAATCATTTATTTCTGTGCATTTGCAAGAACTCGAAGCAAAAGGAGTAGAATTGCTTGCTTGTAAAACCTGTGTCGACCACTATAATATTTCAGAAAAGCTAGTGGCAGGAAAAACAAGCAGCATGGCTCATTTTATTGAATTAGCTAGTAAATATGAAGTCATTACTATTGCCTAACCGATATTTTAACAAATTCAAACATACTAACAGGAACTTCTTAACCGGAGTTCCTGTTTTTTAATTAGGACTTAAGTTAGTCGTTTTAAGCTAGTTATTTTGCACTATTTTTACAACAAATCCTAAATATATTT
>CALCRD010000148.1 GCA_937894355.1 uncultured Bacillus sp. | reverse complement strand
ATTATGGCGGAGGTAGTATTAAAAGTAGTGGTCTTTACGATCGAGTTGTTCAGTCACTAAATGAGCATGGGATTGAAATTTTCGAGTTGGGCGGGGTAAAGCCTAATCCTAGAGTAAGCCTGATCCGCAAAGGAATCTCCCTTTGTAAGGAAAAATCAATCGACTTCATTCTCGCTGTAGGCGGAGGTAGTGTTATTGATTCAGCAAAAGCGATTGCTGCCGGGGTTAAATATGATGGTGATGTATGGGATTTCTTTGACGGAAAAAGTGAAATTACCGACTGTTTACCAATCGGTGTTGTTTTGACAATCCCTGCTGCAGGAAGCGAATCTAGTGGTGGATCAGTTATCACTAACGAAGATGGTTGGTATAAAAGATCAACAGGCCATCCGACCATGCGTCCTAAATTTGCCATTTTGAATCCCGTACTTACATATACATTACCCTCTTACCAAACTGCTTGTGGAATTACCGATATGATGGCTCATATTTTGGAAAGATATTTTACAAATGAAAAGAATGTGGAACTGACAGATCGACTATGTGAAGCAGCATTAAAGACCATCATCAATAATGCCCATACCGTACTGGAAGAACCAACAAATTATAATGCCCGTGCCGAGATCATGTTTTCCGGAACAATTGCCCACAATGATTTGCTAGGAACAGGAAGAATTGGCGACTGGGGTAGCCACGATATTGAACATGAAATTAGTGGCATTTATGATATTGCCCATGGTGCCGGATTGGCAATCGTATTCCCAGCATGGATGAAACATGTTTACAAACATGACCTGAATCGCTTTGCTCAATTCGCAAATCGAGTATGGAATATCGAAATTGATTTGAATAACCTTGAAAAGACGGCCTTAGCTGGCATAAAGAGTACCGAACAATTCTTCCATTCGATTGGAATGCCGGTAACATTAAATGAAGCAAATATTGACACAGAAAACATCGAAAGAATGGCCACCAAGGGCACTGAACAAGGACCCTTAGGTAACTTTGTAAAATTATACCGTGAAGACGTAATTCAAATCCTTAACTTAGCTAAATAACACACAAGTTCATGGGGACGATTCTCCTGATCCTTTTCTTCCGCTGCAAGGAATAGGGATCAGGAGAACAGTCCCTTTGGTCTAATTTTCCGTCGGCATTCCCAACCGTTAATGGTCGCGGTTTACAATATAATTCATCAAGTGCTTCAGAAATGAAGTATTTCGGGGCACCTCGTGCAACGCTTCCATTGCAAGGCAATAATGTTCCCACATTTCCTTTTTCGCACCTTCCGAACCTAAGATGGACACAAAAGTGGAATTATTATTTTCCGCATCTATCCCAATCGGTTTCCCGAGTAAACTCCTATCGCCTTCAACATCAAGCAAATCATCCTTTATTTGAAAAGCAATCCCAGCATGACGGGCAAATTTTTTCAAAGCAGCAATCTCCGACACCTCTGCATGTCCAAGAATCGCCGGCATAATCAGGGCAGCCTCGAAACCTATCCCGGTTTTATAAAAGCACATCAAAGTCAATTGTTCCAGCGTCAATCGCTTCTCTTTGGAACCCAAATCCATCGCCTGTCCCCGACACATATCACCGGCAGTTTTGGCCGAATATTGAATCAAGTTAAGCACTGCTTTCGAATCGAATTGATTAAGTTTGGTTTGTTCTTCAATCGCCTTCTGAGTCAAAAACAGGCCAGTTAATTCAGCAACGGCAACGTTATACACATTATGGAGACTTGTTCGACCTCTGCGAGAATTTGCATTATCCTGAGACGGCAGATCATCAAAAATCAACGATGCAGTATGCATATATTCCAATGATTTCAAAAGTGGCGCAATAGCTGAACTCTTTAATCCATATTCGTTGACCCCCATGACCCAAGTCACAATTGGCCTCAATCGCTTCCCGTCACCCTCTAAACTGTAATTTGCCGCATCAATAATCGGCTCTTGCAGCAAAGACGCAGGGGCATCTATTGGGATAGGTAAGATGCTGTTGATTTGACTTCGCACATCTTTAATCGTCTGTAAAAATTCTTCCTGCTCCCTGTGATTATTCTTCAGAATCGTAATCATATGGTCCCGCAAAAGTTTATCAAAGAAATCCACATCATCCGCTTTAGCTACCATCTTTTGAATCAAACTGTTGAATTTCGGATTTCCTGAAGCGAATATCTCCACCACTTCATTGTATTTTTCCGTTCCCATTCGTTCTTTATATCGTTTCAGCCCATTAATTGCTCGATCCAAAATGACCTCACAGGTTTTAAGGTCAGAGTGATACACATTATGGATTAAATTGGCTATCACTGTCCAGTACAATTCAAAAGGATTGATTAAATCGCTACGCTTTTTATAGTATTTCAAATAATAAGTATATGGTGTTACCGCCCCGTCCTCGAGATCATCAAACATATCGGTAAAATCGTCTGCTAGCTGGTTGTATATTCCATATAAGAACGTCCGATTTTCAAACCCCGCATCTTCCTTGGCACTGATGACAGAACGGACAATTAATCGTGACGACGCTGATTTTAATATGACCGGGATATACAACTCTTCGTTGCTGTAATTTGCATAGGACAAATCCTTGTCACGGTCGACTTCCTGAGAATTAAAAAAGACATAAGCTTGCTCAAAAAAATTCGAGCGATTCGCAGGGAGTTGATGGTCCTTAATATACACAAAAGCATCCCGGAGCTCCGAATGAACAAAACGAATCAAATCAGCATTATTTCCAGTCCATTCACCCAACTCGGGAACTGCCCCTGTAATTAGTGTAGTCCTAATCAAATCTGTGTATCGTTTATTCTCGTTTACCGATAAAATTTTAGCATCGAGAAGATCATCTATAAAAGGATAGGTTAGACCGTAGGAATAACCCAGCCTAATTGCCTCATCGAGTTTCCGACTCCGTTCTTCAGGAGAGATTTCTTTATCCATTTCTTCCAAAACGTGCATGTAAACTCCAGCAATAATTTTGATTAGTTTTCGTTGGGCGTGCTCTGCATTCATTCCTCGGGGAATATGATCGGATACAAGCTTTAGTTTGTTGATCACCCAAATTACCGTGGATTCAATGCCTTCCTTCTGAGCCATCCGGTACAACGCCGCCATGCTAAACGTCTCTGTTTTGTCTCCTTCATCGGTTGCTTGTGAATCAGTCAGATGATTTTTCAAGCTTGCCACTACATTCTTAATCCTTGTCTGTGTGTCAGGTGAGTCTAGAGCCTTTCCAAGATCCCGCAAAAAAACATAGGAGATACTTCGGTCTAAATAGTTTTCTAATTTACCATTGTAATTCAGCCATTGTATATAATTATGATATCCCTTTGAACTAGGCTTGCTTTTTCCACGCGAAAAAATGGACAATAATGAAGAATGACGAATATGGTTGTGCGTCCAAGATTGGATATCTTTCGTTAGGGTTGCGACATAGCTCTTTTCTACAACTTGCTCACACAGCGATTGATAATAATCAGCAGCCTTCTGTTCAGCCTCTTGATAACATATATCAGCATTATTCACTAAATTCTCAGTCAAATTCATCCCAAATTACCTCAACTTAATGGTCTTTTATATTTGATTGGCAATTCAAATCAGACCAAAATTAACTATCAAATCATAATTGATCCCAAAAATATCACTTTTAAACTAGTAAAAATATATTTAACATTATTCGAAAAATAACAGCATTATGACTAGGCATCTGTTAATGCCAATGAAATTTCCGACATTTCCCTAGCTTATCACATTAATTAATTCAAACTCTTTTTTATATTCTTAAAATCAATCTAATTATACTATTTAACACTCAATCATACTATTATCCGTCACACTGCAAAAATAGAATCGCGCCGCATTGGAAAATTCCCCTTACACCCCACTCATTCTTCCCAGTACTATGTAAAAAAAGCCGTTTAGATGTATTTATCTAAAGGGCTTTAATGTTTCGAAATATATTCTTGTTTATTATACCTTGGAATTTTAAATCCCCTTTTTT
>CALCRD010000147.1 GCA_937894355.1 uncultured Bacillus sp. | reverse complement strand
AAAAAATAATATTGTTGACGTTTGTTTGTTTAGTTTTCAAAGAGCAATTTTGTTTATATCTCATTGAAGCGACTTTATTAATATAACACATGGTATTGATTGTGTCAATATCTTTTTTTCAGCTACGATAGAGAGCAATTTGCTTCGTTCGCAGCGACGGTTATTAATATAACAAGGTTTTCGAATATAGTCAACACTTTTTTGCTTTTTATATTAATGTTTGTCCCTTTTTAGTTACACTCTTTTTTTTCCCTGGTAAATATCTAAAGCATTCTGAAGGTGAAGCTAGTCTTTTAAACAAAGCAAATAGAATTTTGTATCTTTCCTCCATTGCCCTTTTAACAATATTTTCAATTCGCTCATCCTTTAAATCAAATAATATCTCATCCATTTCTCGTTTAATTAAATATCTAATTTCATTTTCTTCTTCTCCGTTGATTAAAAACCCTAGCATATTTACACCCCTAAATATTTAATATGTTTTTTGTAGTGTTTTCCAATAATGGAATTTTTATAATAAGAATTATGCATATCGGAAAAACAACCGCATAGGATGATGACAGGAGAGTATAGGACGAGGTGAGAAAAAATGAATTTCTTTGTTATTTGGAACGGAAAGACAGTAAAGCATATTTTATTAATATTTATCGCAGCTTTCTTTACCGCCTTTTTTATGTATTTAGAAAACGTTCTCCATCTCCCTGCTTTTACAGCAAAAGATGGTCCAAAAGCAATCTACAAAGGTGAAAAAGATGTTGCTCTATCATTTAATATTGGTTGGGGTGATGAAAAAGCAGGTCCTATAATAGATATACTGAAAAGAGAAAACGTTAAGGCAGCTACTTTCTTTCTGTCAGGTTCTTGGGCCGAACGACATCCTGAAATTGTCGAAAGGATTGTTAAGGAAGGGTTCGAAATTGGTATGTTGGGATATTCTTACCAAGATTATTCTGAAATAGAGGATGAAAAGATTAGAAAGGATTTAGTATTGGCACAAGAGGCTTTTAAAAAACTAAATGTAAAAAACATTGAATTAGTAAGAGCTCCTACTGGCCATTTTGATCAGAGGACCATTAAGCTTGCTGATCGTTACGGTTTTATGATTGTTCACTGGAGTATTGATTCAAAAGATTGGACAAATCCCGGTGTGGAAGAAATTAAAAGGAACGTTTCCAAAGCAAAAAAAGGTGATATCATCCTGTTACACGCTTCAGACTCAGCAAAACAAACTGCTAAAGCACTACCACTTGTTATCCAAGAACTTAGAAGCAAAGAACTAAAATTCGTTTCAATTTCTGAAATGATTGCAAATGGTAATGCACAATCATCGGAAATTAATTAATTTATTAATATAAAAAAAGGCCTGAGCCCTAACTCATTCAATGAAGCAGTTTAGCTTCATCGAATGAGTCAAGGTGTATCAGGCCTTTGATTTTGATTTTTTTTGATTTTTTGGCTTTAGCTTTTTTTGAGCTTCTATATCTTTACGACGTTGCTCAGAACTTTCATTTAGCTTATGAAGCGTTAACAACTGATAGGTATTACATACCAGCAATGGGATAAGCATAAAATATAACCAACTTTGATTATTGACACGAACTACCGGCATCCATTCTACAACCGAAATTACCACCATAAAGAATACAGCTGGAACAAATGCTTCTTTATTCGTTTGCTTTGTTTTTTGCCAAGCTACGATTAATCCAAATAAGAAAATTCCGATAGCTGGAACAAAATACGGAACTAAGCTGTCTCCTGTTTTCGCAAAAACCGAATAACGGAAATAAACTAAGTCAAACAGCACGAAGCCAATTAAAAAGATTTGTACCCATTTCCAAAGGGTTGCGGATTTAAAAATACCCAACCCAAACCGATGAACGGTTAAGTAAGCAAAGAAACCCATTTGACTAATAACGCTGAACAGTAATCCCATTCCCATTAACCAAAACAGCGTTGTAAAGATTCCAACTATATCAAGATTTGTAAATAGCGGCTCGAATTCTTCCCAGCGAATGATAAAGCCTACAATCCCTGAAGTTATTGCACCTATTAGTAAGGTCGTAAGAAATAATTTTACCCAATTACGGCTTGTCACAGTTTTTCCCCCAAATTTAATAAGTAAATTTTTATTACAAAGAAATTTTTCCTCTTTTTTTTCGACAATTCTCTTCTTTCTTGATTGTACCAACCCATTTTTGAAAAATCTAGGAATTCACATTATAAATGAATAAATTTTGTGCAATTTTCTCATTCTAAAGGTAAGAAATACTATGTGAAAGGAGCTTTTCATGATTAAATACTCAAAGCTTCTCCTTCCATTTTACCTATTGTTTATTATTTCAGGTTGTTCTGAAGCCGCTGCAGACACCCAGATTGACTATGATGAGACCAAAAAAATGATTGTCGACATATTAAAAACCGATGATGGAAAGAAGGCCATTCAAGAAGTCATGTCCGACAAGAAATTGAGGGAACAGTTAATCATGGATCAAACAATCGTTAAGGAAACGATTGAACAAGCTCTTACATCTGATAAAGGAAAAGAATTTTGGAAAAAATCCTTCGAAGATCCAAAGTTCGCTAAGGGCGTTGCTAAAAGTATGGAAGAAGAGAACAAAAACCTAATGAAAAGTTTAATGAATGATCCTGAATACAGAGGGAAAATGATTGAATTAATGAAAGACCCTGAACTACAAAAAGAGGTTCAAGATACTTTAAAAAGCACAGAATATCGTGAGCATCTCCAAAAGATTATCAGTGAAACCTTTGAAAGCCCGCTTTTTAAAGCGAAAATCCAGGACTTGTTGATCAAAGCGGCCGGTGAAGTAAAAAGTGGTAAAGAAAGCACCGGTGGCGGTGGCGGTGGCGATGGCGGTAGTGAAGAAGAATAATATTCCTTTGACCTAATGTCTCTTTAGAAAAACAAAAAACCTCCTAACAGGAGGTTTTTCTTGTGTCTTTATTTCTCTAGTTTTGTGCTGATTTTTTGAGCAATATCCAAATATATTTTACCTAGCGGATGATCCACTTGATAGACAGAAGGAGCAAAGTCTTCATCGTTCCAATCGGGTTGTGACAGAGGTAATTGGCCTAACAGGCTAGTCTGTAGCTCTTCAGCTAACTTTTCTCCCCCACCTTGTCCAAATATGAATTCCTTTTCTCCGGTTAATTTGCTTTCAAAATAACTCATATTTTCAATTACACCAATGACTTCATGGTCAGTTTTTATAGCCATTGCCCCTGCACGAGCCGCAACGAAGGCAGCAGTTGGATGTGGTGTAGTGACAATGATTTCTTTACAAGCTGGAAGCATTTGATGAACATCTAATGCAACATCTCCTGTTCCTGGTGGCAAATCAAGAAGTAAGTAATCTAAATCATCCCACTTTAGATCACTAAAAAAGCTATTTAGCATTTTCCCAAGCATTGGACCTCGCCAAATGATTGGCGCATTATCTTCTACAAAGAATCCCATTGAGATAACCTGTACACCAAACCGTTCAACCGGAATAACCTTTTCATTCTGTACGACTGGTCGCGTAGTAATCCCCATCATATCTGGAACACTAAATCCGTAAATGTCAGCATCGACCAAGCCAACCTTTTTCCCTAAGCGTGCTAATGATACAGCAAGGTTAACAGAAACTGTTGATTTACCCACTCCGCCTTTTCCGCTGGCAATGGCAATAAAGGTTGTTTTACTACCAGGGGACAGTAAGCCATCACCTTCACTTTGAATTTCTGAACGGAATTTCTCTAATGTTTCGGCTGGGAGTTCACTAAAGCGTAATCCAACTGTATTTGCTCCCTCTTGCTTTAAGACTGAGACAATCTCTGATTGAAGCTGCAATTGTTCAGAAGTGCCCGTTTTAGCAATAGCAACCTTAACACTTACATGGCCCTTCTCTTCATTTATCTTTATTTCTTGAATTGCATTAACTTCCTCTAGTGTTTTATGTAAAAAAGGTTCCTTTAATCCGCTTAATAGCTCTAATACTCTTGCCTCTGATACCAATGATAACACCCACCTTAAGTATTTATTTCCCTTCATAGTATACCATAATCACTAAAATTTAAAGTTAAGTTAATCACACTTTAACAATATGTCTATACAGTAAAATCAACCCATAAATAAAAAGAGAAGGCTTCGACACCTTCTTTTTGTTTAGTATGATTCTTTTAGTTCTTTTTCAGTCGTATAATAGCGTAAAATGCCCTCGTAGATAGAAGCAGCAACCTTTTGTTGGTAATCCTGCTTTTTTAAATTGCCTTTTTCAGTAGGGTTTGATAAAAATCCAATTTCAACCAATGCCCCAGGCTTTTTAGCATTTTTAAGGATATAAACTTGGTTAATCGGCTTAGCTACTCGGTCTGTGTTTTCTAAATTTCTCCGCAGCTCTGCTTGAATAAATTTTGCAGCCCTGGCATTTTCCTTGAATCGTGTAGCATAAAACGTTTGCGCACCACTCCAACGGGATGAAGGGATTGAATTCAAATGGATGCTGACAAAAAAACCAGCCTCTGAATTATTTATCATGTTCACTCTTTTTTTTAAGTCCTCCCGTTTGCGCCGGCTATAGCCATCCGTACTCGGATCAGCTAAATCTACGTCGCTGTCACGGGTCAAGATAACGAGAGCCCCTTGTCCTTGAAGTAAGTCTCTGACCTTCAATGATACGTCTAGAGCAATATCTTTCTCTAAAGTAGGATTTTGCCCTGCTCCCCCATCTGGACCACCATGACCAGGGTCAATTAAGATAATTTGACCACTTAAGGGGAGACTCCATGATAATGATGAATTATCATCAGTAAAGTCGTATTGTAAAATAAAAAATAAGATAATCAGCCCTAAGGCAAATCCACCCACCTTTAATTTTTTGATCATTTGTTACGCAACTCCCCCTCCTGCTCGTCCTATACAGTCTACTATATGGAGCATTTGAGGGTTTTAGAACGTACTTATCAGAGGATAGACGACAGGCTTTATCCTGATTTTGATTACTAACTAATGCAAGCGAAGTTTATGTCGCATTTCCCCTTTATGATATCCTTCAGACCACCACGAGTTTACGAACTGCTCACACATATATACCAGTGATTCACTAAGCGTTCCTTCATCGCCATGTCCCCAATACAATAAGAAATTGTAAAAGGTATCTGATAAGTGCTTCATTTCCTGTTCACAACGCATTTGAACACTGTTAACTGTTTCCCCTAAAAATCCAAATCTACTCATTCTTGCTCCTAACAAATAAGCCTCAATGGCGATATCATAACAGGCTTCTTCGATTCCTGTTTTCATCACTAAGTTTTCCGTTAATCTTGATGATCCAAAATGCTTTTGCACACTTTTTTTTAGCATTTGAATCGATAAATCCCGCAACAAATTACGTTCATATTTCATTTGCTTTTCCCGCTTTTTATCTACAAAGGTCGTTATTACGTTCATTCTTTTTTGCACCCCTTTAAAGGTATTGTTATACCTTCTAACGGGAGAAATACAATATTCCTACTGCTTTCCATTTCCAATTTTATTGGTTAATTATGGATTGTACAAAAAAACTCCAGCACAAGGCTGGAGTTTGATTTTAAGCAAAGTATTAACGTTTTGAGAACTGAGGAGCTTTACGAGCACCTTTAAGTCCGTATTTTTTACGTTCTTTCATACGTGCATCACGAGTTAATAATCCTGCACGTTTTAAAGTTGGACGGAATTCTGGATCAGCTTGAAGTAACGCACGAGCGATACCGTGACGGATTGCGCCAGCTTGTCCAGTGTAACCTCCACCTTTAACATTTACAAGAATATCATAGCTGCCAAGAGTTTCAGTAGCTACTAGTGGTTGTTTAACCACTTCACGTAATGCTTCAAATGGGATATAGTTTGTGATTTCACGATCGTTAACCGTGATATTTCCGTTACCTGGAACTAAACGTACACGTGCAACGGAGCTTTTACGACGACCAGTACCAATATATTGAACTTGTGCCAAGTTAATAACCTCCTCTTAAAATTATCCGCGAAGTGTGTAAACTTCTGGTTTTTGTGCTTGCTGCTCATGTTCTGGGCCAGCATAAACGTGTAATTTTTTGAACGTTTGACGACCAAGAGAGTTCTTAGGAAGCATACCTTTGATAGCAAGCTCTAACATTTTCTCAGGGTAGTTTGTGCGCATTTCAAGCGCTGTTCTTTGTTTCAATCCACCTGGGTGGTTAGTGTGACGGTAGTAAATTTTATCAGTTAACTTTTTCCCAGTTAACTCAATCTTAGAAGCATTAATGATGATAACATGATCACCAGTATCAACATGGGGTGTGAAAGTTGGTTTATTTTTACCACGTAGAATTGATGCAACTTCAGTAGCAAGACGACCTAGAGTCTGTCCTTCTGCATCAACTACGTACCATTTACGTTCAATATTGTTTGAATTAGCCATAAACGTTGTACGCATGAATTTCCCTCCTAAATAATCTAAATAAAGATATTGTCCATATATATTTTGACACAAATTGCTCTTCCGGGGCTCATTGTGGAGTTAAAATACATACCATATGATATAATATATCGTTGTTGGCAAATTGTCAACACCAGGATTAGTTGCCTTAATAAAAAAATTCTGGGCTCAATCACATCAAAAGTTATGTTAATAAAATACACTCCATAAATAAAGCCCCTGTGGCGGAGCAGTCTTCCCCGCTGCTGCTCGGTCCTCGCTCGCTAATACCGCTGGAATTGACCTAGGATCACGCTTTCCAGTCCCGACCTCAAGCAGAGTCCCCACCAAAATTCTTACCATATTATACAAAAAACCATTTCCAATAAACCGAAAAACAATCAATCCATTTTCTCTAAAAATTTCAATTTCTTGGAGAGTTCTTACCCGATCGATTACTTCGGTCTTTGCTGAACAGAAACTAGTAAAATTATGAGTCCCTATCAACAGCTTAGCGGCAGTCTCCATGTCTGAAAAATTCAAGTCATAAGGAAATTGATAAGCATAGTTTCGCATGAACGGATCCCGAATGGCTGATTGCAGTAAAAAATAACGATATTCCTTACCAATAGCATCATACCTTGAATGAAAATCAGCTGATACACATTCAACCTCTAATACAGCGATATCTTCTGGAAGTAGCGAATTTAAAGCAACAGTCCATTTGCTCTCTGGAATACTAAGCTCCGAATCAAAATGAATAACCTGGCCTTTAGCATGTACCCCAGCATCTGTTCTTCCTGAGGAGGATATTCGTATAGGTACACCTTTATGAAGCTTAGCCAAAGCAAATTCAATTTCACTTTGAATCGTCCGCCCATTTGGCTGAACTTGATATCCAGAATAACCTGTACCGACATAAGCAATTTTACATTTATATCGTTGCATCCCCATACCCCATTATGTTCTAAATAAATACAAGCCAACTGAAATAAAACCAAGTATAACCAACATCATGGTGTCAGCTACTTTCCATTGAAGCAGTCGATACTTCGTCCTTCCTTCACCACCCCGATACCCCCTTGCCTCCATCGCTATTGCAAGGTCCTCAGCACGCTTAAACGAGCTAATAAACAAGGGAATCAAAAGAGGTACTATCGCTCGTACTCGCTCTTTTATTGGACCACTAGTAAATTCAACCCCTCTAGCAATTTGGGCTTTCATGATTTTATCGGTCTCTTGCATAAGAGTTGGAATAAACCGCAAAGATATCGACATCATGAGGGCCAATTCGTGAACCGGGAGTTTCAATTTTTTTAATGGATTTAGAAGCGTCTCCAAGCCATCAGTGATGGCAATCGGTGATGTTGTTAGAGTCAACAGCGATGTCATCATAATTAACAAGAAAAAACGCATTGAAATAAACAGCCCTTGTTGTAAGCCACCTTGGTAAATTTTCAGCCAACCAAGTTCAAATAATACCCTACCATCTTTCGTTAAAAACAAATGGAGCAAAAAGGTAAACAGGATCAGCCACAGCACTGGTTTTAACCCAACGTATAAAAATCGAAAGGAAATTTTCGAGAAAGAAACGATAATCAACGTATAGAGGGTTAATATGCTGTACGTTATTAAATTATTGGCAATAAACACAATAATAACAAAGAAAAAAATCAACAGCAGTTTCGAACGAGGATCCATCCGATGAATAATTGAATCCGTTGGAACATATCTGCCAATCAGCATCTTATCCATCATCTTGCTGGCCTCCTATCAAGGAATGCAGCAATGGTAGCTATTAATTGTTCCATAGTTAAACAAGGTTTTCCTAGCTTTATTTGAAATTGTTCCTCAAATCTTTGCTGAAAGCGAATGACATCAGGAACATCCAAGCCTAACTCAAGGAGACCTTTAGGATCGGCAAAAATTTCCTCGGGAGTCCCTTGACTAAAAACCTCACCATGATGCATGACAATAATTTGATCAGCATACTGTGCAGCATCTTCCATGCTGTGAGTCACTAAAATAGTCGACATTCCTCTTTCCTTATGGAGACGATTAAATAACTCCATAATCTCCTTGCGTCCCCGCGGATCAAGCCCTGCAGTCGGCTCGTCTAGTACAATTACATCCGGTTCCATTGCTAGGACAGCAGCAATGGCCACTCGACGCATTTGTCCCCCTGATAAATCAAACGGAGATTTTTGTAAAATTTCTTCAGCCAAACCGACTTGCTTAATAGCTACTTTTGCTCTTATCTTTGCCTCTGATTCTGTCACTCCGAAATTCATCGGTCCAAAGCATATATCTTTTTCTACTGTTTCTTCAAACAACTGGTGTTCTGGAAACTGAAACACAATTCCGACCTTTTGACGAATTGCTTTTAAGTTTTTTTCCTTCTTCTTATCAGCATTAATAGTCCGGTCACCAATGACTATTTGTCCTTTAGTCGGACGCAACAAAGCATTAAGATGCTGAAGTACGGTCGACTTTCCCGAACCTGTATGACCAATAATAGCCAAATAAGAACCAGTGGGAATAGAAAACGATACGTTTTGAATAGCAAGCCGTTCAAAAGGTGTCCCCTGCTGATAGCGATGTTCTACTTGTTGCAGTAAGATGTCCATAATTCCTTCACCAACTCTTCTTCAGATAAAAAGTGTCTAGACAGCGAAAAACCCTTTTCATGAAGAGCTTTACTCACTTTAACCGGAAAAGGAATATCTAGTCCTAGCGCAATTAACTCATCATCTAATTCAAATATTTCCTTTGGAGTTCCTTGCCTATACAATTCACCCTTATTCATAACGATGATCCGATCGGCTCTTGCTGCTTCTTCTAAATCATGGGTAATCGAAATGACCGTAATGTTCCGGCTTGTCTTTAGTTCTCTGACAATATTTAAGACTTCTTCTCGACCTCTTGGATCTAGCATAGATGTCGCCTCGTCCAAAATGATGATCGCTGGTTGAAGTGCAAGAACGCCGGCAATGGCAACTCGCTGCTTCTGTCCTCCGGAAAGATGGTGCGGCTCTTGATCAAGAAACTGATACATTTCTACTTTTTTCAACGAGTCTGGAATCCGTTCAAGCATAACTTCCCGAGAAATCCCGATATTTTCTAAACCAAAAGCCACATCATCTTCAACAGTTGTACCGACAAACTGATTATCAGGGTTTTGAAACACCATCCCAATTTGCCTCCGGACATCCCAAACTGTGTCCTCATTTAGTTCAAAACCACAAACAGTTACTTTTCCCTTTTGCGAAAACTGTAAACCATTTAATATTTTAGCAAGTGTCGATTTCCCGGAACCGTTATGACCAACAATGGCTAGCCATTCCCCTTCAAACACCTCAAAAGATACATCATTTAAGGCGGGACTTTCCTGGGTATCATAATGAAAACTAATATTTTCCAAAACTACAAGTGGCATGCTCATGATAGTCCCCCCACACCTCTAAAACAACACTTTTAATTGTTTATTTATCTATTATGGCAAAATGTAATGGAAACAAAAAAAGCCTGCACCTCTTCCCATACAAAGACAATCAACGATGACTGTTTCGTATTCTACGCTCCATTTATGGAACACTAGAAGAAAGAGGTGCTTGAGCTAGACAAGACATAAAGAAAAGCGGGGGGTTCATCGGACCCTTTACCCTAAACAAACTTGAATCAAGATGGTAGTCTTAAGAAATTTTGCTTATGAGTAAAGGACCTATCCTCCAGTAGAACAAATTCTCGCTCGGTTCACTTTTTTTTATAGATATTTCCATCTATCTTTATGCTCATCATAACGCTCATTTTTGGCTTGGTTCATGGGAATGCTATTCGCATAGAAGTAAAAATACATTCCCTTTAAGAGAAAAAGGGCAAAGAACAAGTTTGTATCTTAAACTGTCCTCGCCCTTGTTGTGTGTAACAGGATATTAAACTAACTCGATGATGACCATTGGTGCACCGTCACCACGACGCGGTCCAAGTTTCATAATACGAGTATATCCACCTTGGCGCTCTTCATAACGAGGAGCTATATCAGCGAAAAGTTTTTGAAGCGCATCTTGGTTTGTTTCAGCATTTGCAATTTCATTACGAATGTATGAAGCAGCTTGACGACGAGCGTGTAAGTCTCCACGCTTTCCAAGAGTGATCATTTTTTCAACTGTTGAACGAAGTTCTTTCGCACGAGTTTCAGTTGTTTCAATACGCTCATTAATGATTAGGTCTGTAGTTAAGTCTCTTAACATTGCTTTACGTTGAGCGCTTGTACGTCCTAACTTTCTGTATGCCATGAAAGTTTCCCTCCTTTGTTGAAATCTTTATCTCTATCTAAAAGGTAACAGAAAAATACCTAGCTAACCTTAGTTAACTAGTTAGTCATCTTTACGTAAGCCTAATCCTAGTTCTTCTAGTTTGGCTTTAACTTCTTCAAGAGACTTTCTTCCTAAGTTACGTACTTTCATCATATCTTCTTCCGTTTTGTTTGCTAACTCTTGAACGGTATTGATTCCAGCACGCTTTAGGCAGTTATAAGAACGAACAGAAAGATCTAGTTCTTCAATTGTCATTTCCAAAACTTTTTCTTTTTGATCTTCTTCTTTTTCTACCATAATTTCAGCATTTTGAGCTTCATCAGTTAAACCAACAAAGATATTCAAATGCTCATTTAAAATTTTCGCACCTAAGGCAATTGCCTCTTTTGGACCAGTACTTCCATCTGTCCAAACATCAAATGTTAACTTATCATAGTTAGTCATTTGTCCAACACGAGTATTTTCTACTTGGTAGGAAACACGGGATACTGGAGTATAAATGGAGTCAATAGGTACTACACCAATAGGTTGGTCTTCTCTTTTGTTTTGATCAGCGGGTGTATAACCACGGCCACGTTTAGCTGTTAAGCGCATCCGTAAATGACCGTTTGTACCAAGAGTGGCAATGTGAAGATCTGGATTTAAAATCTCTACATCACTATCATGGGTAACTTTAGCAGCTGTTACAACACCTTCACCATTGACATCAATTTCAAGCGTCTTCTCTTCATCAGAATAGATTTTTAATGCTAATTTCTTAATGTTAAGAATAATAGATGATACATCTTCAACGACGCCTTCGATTGTTGAGAATTCATGAAGTACCCCATCAATTTGAATTGACGTTACAGCAGCACCTGGGAGTGAGGATAATAGGATACGACGTAAGGAGTTACCCAAAGTTGTTCCATATCCACGCTCAAGTGGTTCTACGACGAACTTTCCGTATTTGGCATCATCGTTGATCTCAACCGTTTCGATTTTTGGTTTTTCTATTTCGATCATCAAATATACCCTCCTTCAAAACGTCGAAACCCCGGCTAAATATTTTAACCGAAATTCCCCCTGCATACGTTCCCGATTGTGCACAACAACTGGATTTAGATTTCTGTATGAATAAAAAATTAGTATCATATCCCATTATAGACAGAGATACAAATTCTATACAGAAAAATTATACGCGGCGGCGTTTTGGTGGACGGCAACCGTTATGTGGAACTGGAGTTACGTCTCTGATAGAGGTAACTTCAAGACCAGCAGCTTGAAGAGCACGGATTGCAGCTTCACGACCTGCACCCGGTCCTTTAACTGTTACTTCTAGAGTTTTCATACCATGTTCCATTGATGTTTTTGCAGCAGTTTCAGCTGCCATCTGAGCTGCGAAAGGTGTTGATTTACGAGAACCTTTAAATCCAAGCGCACCTGCACTAGACCATGAAATTGCATTCCCATGAGAATCAGTGATTGTAACGATTGTATTGTTGAAAGTTGAACGAATATGAGCAATACCAGTTTCAATATTCTTTTTGACACGGCGTTTGCGTGTATTTGTTTTACGAGCCATTTAAATGAGTACCTCCTTTACTAACTATTTTTTCTTGTTCGCAACAGTCTTACGAGGACCTTTACGTGTACGAGCATTATTTTTTGTGTTTTGACCACGAACAGGTAATCCACGACGATGACGAAGACCGCGATAAGATCCGATTTCCATTAGACGTTTAATGTTAAGGGAAACTTCACGACGAAGGTCACCTTCAACTTTTAATTTATCAATTGCTTCACGGATTTTATTAAGTTCTTCTTCAGTAAGATCGCGAACGCGTGTGTCTTCAGAAACACCAGCTTCAGCAAGAACTTTTTCAGCAGTTGGTCTTCCAATACCGAAAATATAAGTTAATGAGATTACTACACGCTTTTCGCGTGGAACATCTACACCAGCAATACGTGCCATAAATATGCGCACCTCCTTCTTTATTAACCTTGTTTTTGTTTGTGTTTAGGGTTTTCGCAGATAACCATTACTTTTCCATTTCTGCGAATAACTTTACACTTTTCACAGATTGGCTTTACCGATGGTCTAACTTTCATTATTCTAACCTCCTTGATAGTACGGAGTGCAATGGACTATTTAAAACGATACGTTATTCTTCCACGAGTTAAGTCATATGGTGAAAGTTCAACTGTTACTTTATCACCTGGTAAGATTCTGATGAAGTGCATACGAATTTTACCAGAAACGTGAGCTAACACATTATGACCATTTTCTAATTCTACCTTAAACATGGCATTTGGCAAAGTTTCAACAACTGTACCTTCTACCTCAATTACATCGTCTTTCGCCATCGAACTGTCTCCCTTCTTTTCAAAACGTATTTCATTGGCAAACTCAGCCAGTAGCAAGACGGAATTATCCGTTTGTACTAAGATTAATTTGAACTCAATTGCTATGCTTTGGTTAGTATTTCATAACCTGTTTCAGTGATAGCAATGGTATGCTCAAAATGAGCACACATTTTTCCGTCAACTGTCACAACAGTCCAGTCATCAGCTAACGTTTTTACATATCGACTTCCAGCATTCACCATCGGTTCAATTGCCAGTACCATGCCAGGCTTTAAACGCGGACCTTTGTTAGGTGGACCATAGTGAGGAATTTGGGGATCCTCATGTAAGTCTTGCCCTACTCCATGGCCAACATACTCGCGCACAATGGAAAAGCCGTTTGCTTCTACATACGTTTGAATCGCATGAGAGACGTTTGAAAGACGCTCACCAGGCTTAGCTTCCTTTAAGCCGAGATAGAGAGACTCTTCGGTAACTTCTAATAGAAGCTTCGTGTTCTCATCAATTTCGCCTACAGGATATGTCCAAGCTGAATCTCCATGATAACCATTGTATTTAGCACCAATGTCAATACTAATGATATCACCATCGTTTAAAACACGATTACCAGGAATTCCGTGAACGAGTTCATTGTTAACAGAAGCACAGATGCTGCCACGAAAACCATTATACCCTTTAAAAGATGGAATTGCACCCTGCTTACGGATAAACTGCTCGGCAATAACATCCAGTTGTTTTGTTGTAATACCCGGACGAATATGCTTTTTTAATTCAATATGAGTGAGTGCTACGATACGTCCTGCTTCACGCATAATATCAATTTCGCGTGGGGTTTTACAAATAATCATTATTTTAAGCCCCCAAGCAACTCATCGATATCAGCGAAAACTTTCTTGATGTCCTGCTGACCGTTGAAATTGCGCAAATAACCTTTTGTTTCATAAAAATCTAATAAAGGTTGTGCTTGTTCCATATTGACATTCAAACGATTTTGAACAGTTTCTGCGTTATCATCGGCACGTTGGTATAATTCGCCACCACATCGGTCACAAACACCTTCATTTGCTGGCTTGTTGAAAACTAAATGATAAGTTGCTCCACAAGACTTGCAAATTCGACGGCCAGTTAAACGCTCCATTAAAATCGTGTGATCAACATCAATATTGATACAATAGTCGATTTTTTTATCTAGATTAAAAAGGATATTTTCAAGTGCCTCTGCTTGAGGAACTGTTCTAGGAAATCCATCAAGAAGGAAACCCTTTTCGCAATCAGCTTTACTTAAGCGTTCGCGTACGATTCCGATAGTAACTTCATCTGGAACCAGTCCACCTTGATCCATGAAAGATTTTGCTTGTAGCCCTAGTTCAGTACCTTCTTTCATTGCTGCACGAAACATATCTCCAGTTGAGATATGAGGGATGCCGTAATGTTCGACAATTTGTTCTGCTTGCGTACCTTTACCAGCACCGGGAAGACCCATTAATACTAAATTCACACGTATTCCCCCTCAGTCTCTTTAGAAGGTTTTAGGGAGTTTGTCCCTAAAACCACTTTATTTAATAAACCCTTTATAATGACGTTTTACAAGCTGCGACTCTAACTGCTTCATTGTGTCAAGTGCAACACCGACTACAATCAGCAAGCTAGTTCCACCAATTTGAACGGACTGCGGTAGACCTGCAAATTGGATGAAGAATACCGGTAGTACTGAAATTACCGCTAAGAAAAGCGCTCCGACAAGCGTTAAGCGATATAGTACTTTAGTCAAATATTCTTGCGTGCTCTTTCCTGGACGAATACCAGGAATGTAACCGCCCTGCTTTTTCAGGTTTTCTGATAATTGTTCAGGATTAACTTGAATAAAAGCATAAAAATAAGTAAAGGCGACAATTAATGCCACGTAAATAATCATACCCACCGGTTTTGTGTAATCAAATGTCTTTTGGATCCACAACGTTATGTCGTTTGTACCAAAGAAATTCGCAATAGTTGGTGGTGTTACAATGAATGAAATCGCAAAGATAACTGGAATAACACCTGCTGCGTTTACTTTTAACGGTAAGTGAGAAGCGCCTCCAGATGGCTTTCCTTCAACCATTCTTTTAGCATACTGAATTGGAATCTTCCGTAATGCTTGTTGAATAAATATAACGCCGACAACAATCGCAATCACTGCCAGAACAATTAATGCTACCGTTAAAATACGGATGAATAATTCTTCTCCAGCATCTTGAAATTTCATCGCATATATTTGGTTTATGATTGTTGGAATACCTGCAACAATACCAGCAAAGATGATAATTGAGATTCCGTTTCCAACACCCTTTGATGTAATCTGCTCTCCAAGCCACATTAAAAATGCGGTACCTGCAGTTAGAACAGTTGCAATTAGTAGGTAGGTCGGTATACCGGGATCTTGAATCAACATTCCTGATGCCATATTGTTGAATCCATACGACATACCAATGGCTTGAATAAATCCAAGAACAATTGTGAAATAGCGAGTGAACTGAGCCAATTTACGTCGGCCCGCTTCGCCTTGCTTTGACCATTCAGTGAACTTAGGTACAACATCCATTTGAAGTAACTGAATAATAATCGAAGCCGTGATATACGGCATGATTCCCATTGCGAAAATGGAGAAGTTCTGTAATGCTCCGCCTCCAAATGTATTAAGAACACCGAAAACACCTGTTTGATCCTGGGCTTTTAAAAAATCTGCATTGACTTGTGGTACAGGAATAAATGCTCCGATACGGAATACAAGCAGCATTAAAAGGGTGAAAATAATCTTTCGTCTTATATCACCCACGCGCATAAAATTGGAGATTGATTGGAACATTAGATCACCTCGGTAGTTCCACCGGCAGCTTCGATTGCTTCCTTAGCAGCAGAGGAAAATTTATGAGCTTTAACATTAAGCTTTTTCTCTACACTTCCGTTTGCTAGAATTTTAATTCCAGCTTTTTCACTGCTAACTACACCTGTTTCGATAAGAAGTTCTGGAGTAACCTCTGTTCCTTCTTCAAAACGGTTTAAAACATCTAGATTAACAATCGCAAATTCTTTACGATTGATATTTGTGAACCCACGTTTTGGTAAACGACGGAATAATGGTGTTTGACCACCTTCAAATCCTAGACGTACACCTCCACCAGAACGAGCGTTTTGTCCTTTATGACCTTTACCAGCAGTTTTTCCGTTACCGGAACCAATTCCACGTCCTTTACGTTTACGCTCTTGACGGGAACCTTCTGTAGGTTTTAATTCATGAAGTTTCATATTGGCACCTCCTTAACAAAGAAGAATCGAATTATTGTTCTTTTACTGTAACAAGATGAGAAACTTTGTTGATCATTCCGCGAATTGCGGGATTATCTTGTTGCTCAACTGTTTGATTTACTTTACGTAATCCAAGAGCTTTAACTGTTTCGCGTTGGTCTTGTGGACGACCAATCACGCTGCGAGTGAGGGTAATTTCTAGTTTGTTTGCCATTTAATTTCCCTCCTTATCCTAACAGTTCTTCTACTGATTTACCACGTAACTTAGCTACGTCCTCAGCACGTTTTAATTGTTTTAAACCATCCATAGTTGCACGAACCATGTTGATTGGTGTGTTTGTACCTAAAGATTTAGAAAGAATATCGCCAACACCAGCTAGTTCGAGCACAGCACGAACTGGGCCACCAGCGATAACTCCTGTACCTTCAGAAGCAGGCTTTAGAAGGATTTCACCAGCACCAAAGTTTCCGATAACTTGGTGAGGAACTGTTGTACCTACCATAGGTACTTCAATTAGGTTCTTCTTAGCATCTTCAATTGCCTTGCGAATTGCATCTGGTACTTCTTGTGCTTTACCAGTACCAAATCCGACGTGTCCATTTTTGTCTCCAACTACAACTAGTGCAGTGAAACGGAAACGACGTCCACCTTTAACAACTTTCGCAACACGATTAACTGTAACTACGCGTTCTTCAAGTTCAAGTTTGTTTGGATCAATACGACGCATCTGTATATGTCCCTCCTTTGTCTATTAAAATTGTAAGCCGTTTTCACGTGCAGCATCAGCCAATGCTTTAACGCGTCCATGATAGAGGTATCCGCCACGGTCAAATACTATGGAAGAAATTCCTTTTTCAACAGCACGCTTCGCAACTAATTCTCCGACCTTTTGTGCTGCTTCAAGGTTACTTGTTGATTCAAGACCAAAGTCTTTATCTAAAGTAGAAGCACTCGCAATAGTTACTCCATTAACATCATCGATCAATTGAGCATAAACGTGTTTGTTTGAACGAAACACATTTAGACGAGGACGAGCTTCAGTACCGCTAAGTTTCGCACGAACACGAGCATGTCTTTTTCTGCGAGTAGCGTTTTTATCAAGCTTCGTAATCATTTACGTCACTCCTTTCATTTGCTTAAGAGCAGCATTACTTACCTGTTTTACCTTCTTTACGACGTACGAATTCACCTTCGTAACGAATTCCTTTACCTTTATAAGGCTCTGGTGGGCGAACTCCACGAATGTTTGCTGCTAATGCGCCAACACGTTCTTTGTCAGCACCTTTAATAGAAATTTTTGTATTAGCTGGTACTTCGATTTCAAGACCTTCTTCAGCCTCGATTTCAACTGGATGTGAGTATCCAACGCTAAGAACTAGTTTTTTACCTTGCTTTTGAGCACGGTATCCAACCCCGATTAATTCAAGATTTCTTTGGAATCCTTTTGATACTCCCTCAACCATGTTAGCGAGTAGAGCGCGAGTAGTACCGTGCAATGCGCGGTGTTCCTTTGCATCAGAAGGACGAGAAATGTTAATTATGTTCTCCTCGATATTGATAGTCATATCAGGATTAAACGTACGAGATAATTCTCCGTTAGGGCCTTTTACTGTTACAAGACTGTTATCCACAGTTACAGTAACGCCAGCAGGAATTTCGATTGGCTTTTTACCTATGCGAGACATTTGGTGCACCTCCATTCATTAAAAAACTTTATTACCAAATATAAGCTAGCACTTCTCCGCCGATTTGCTTAGCGCGAGCTTCTTTATCAGTTACAACACCAGTTGATGTTGAAACAAGTGCGATACCTAAACCGTTAAGCACACGAGGAACTTCAGTTGATTTTGCATAAACACGAAGTCCAGGCTTGCTGATTCTTTTTAAACCAGTGATAACGCGTTCGTTACCTGCACCGTATTTTAAGAAGATGCGGATGATACCTTGTTTGTTATCTTCGATATATTCAACGTCACGAACGAAACCTTCACGCTTAAGAATATCAGCGATCTCTTTTTTAATATTAGAAGCAGGAACTTCTAATTTTTCGTGACGAACCATATTCGCATTACGAATGCGAGTAAGCATATCTGCAATTGGATCTGTCATGACCATTTGATTTACCTCCTTCCCAGACTTTGGGTTTTACCAGCTAGCTTTTTTAACACCAGGAATTTGTCCTTTGTACGCTAATTCACGGAAACAAATACGGCAAAGCTTAAATTTACGGTATACAGAGTGTGGACGACCACAACGTTCGCAGCGTGTATACTCTTGAACCGGATGTTTAGGCGTGCGTTTTTGTTTCGCAATCATTGATTTTTTAGCCACGTTTTCGCCTCCCTCTATTTAGAGATTACTTTTGGAATGGCATTCCAAATTGAGTTAGAAGCTCACGAGCTTCTTCATCAGTATTTGCAGTCGTTACGATAACGATATCCATACCACGAACCTTGTTTACTTTATCGTAATCAATTTCAGGGAAGATTAACTGTTCTTTAACACCCAATGTGTAGTTCCCACGACCATCGAAAGATTTCTTTGATACACCACGGAAGTCACGTACACGTGGAAGAGATACAGATACTAATTTATCAATAAATTCGTACATGCGCTCTCCGCGAAGTGTTACTTTAGCACCGATTGGCATTCCTTCACGTAAACGGAATCCTGCGATTGATTTCTTAGCACGAGTAACAACTGGTTTTTGACCAGTGATTTGAGCTAATTCATCAACAGCAACATCAAGTGCTTTTGCGTTTTGAACAGCGTCACCAACACCCATATTGATAACGATTTTATCAAGTTTTGGAACCTGCATTACAGATTTATAATTAAACTTGCTCACTAGAGCAGGGCTTATTTCTTTAACAAATTTTTCTTTTAGGCGGCTCAATTTGTGTACCTCCCTTCATCTAAACTATTTATCGAGTACTTGACCGGATTTTTTTGCAACACGTACCTTTTTGCCGTCAACCGTTGTAAAACCTATACGAGTTGGGTTACCAGACTTAGGGTCGATAGGCATAACGTTTGATACATGAACAGGCGCCTCTTGGCTTATGATTCCGCCTTGCGGATTCAATTGAGATGGCTTAGAGTGTTTTTTTACGATGTTAACACCTTCAACTAAAACGCGTTCTTGTTTAGGGAAAGCTGCTAAAATCACACCCGTTTTGCCTTTATCCTTACCAGAGATGACCATTACTTTGTCACCTTTTTTTACATGCATCTGTGTGCACCTCCTTAAAGGCATTTGAATTTAAATTACAATACTTCTGGAGCTAGAGAAACAATTTTCATAAAGTTGCTGTCGCGTAGTTCACGAGCAACTGGTCCAAAAATACGTGTTCCGCGCGGGCTCTTATCGTCTTTAATAATTACACATGCGTTTTCATCAAAACGAATGTAAGACCCATCAGCACGGCGTACTCCGCGTTTTGTACGTACAACAACTGCTTTAACGACATCGCTCTTTTTAACAACGCCACCTGGTGTTGCTTGTTTCACTGTACAAACAATAACATCACCGATATTTGCTGTTTTACGACCGGATCCGCCAAGAACTTTAATTGTAAGTACTTCACGAGCACCAGAGTTGTCAGCAACTTTTAAACGTGATTCTTGTTGAATCATGCGTGTAACCTCCCTTCGGAATAAACCTTAATCCGAACAATTAAATAATAACTGCTTTTTCTACCACTTCAACAAGACGGAAGCGCTTAGTTGAAGAAAGCGGACGAGTTTCCATAATACGAACAACATCGCCAATTTTAGCTTCGTTAAGCTCGTCATGTGCTTTGAACTTCTTAGAGTATTTCACGCGTTTACCATAAAGAGGATGCTTTTTGTATGTTTCGACAAGTACAGAAACAGTTTTGTCCATTTTGTCAGAAACCACGCGTCCTGTGTAAACTTTGCGTTGATTACGTTCACTCATTTAGGCGAACCTCCTCTCAATTATCGATTGTTAACTCCGATTTCTCTTTCACGAACTACGGTTTTCATGCGAGCAATCGCTTTGCGAACTTCACGAATCCGAGCTGTGTTTTCAAGTTGTCCAGTCGCTAATTGAAAGCGAAGGTTGAAAAGCTCTTCTTTTAATGATTTCACTTTTTGTTCTATTTCGGCAGTGGTAAGGTCACGAATTTCATTAGCTTTCATTAGTTTCACCACCAATTTCTTCTCGTTTTACAAACTTACATTTCAGTGGAAGTTTGTGTGCTGCAAGACGTAATGCTTCACGTGCGATCTCTTCAGAGACACCAGCGATTTCAAACATAATTTTTCCAGGCTTAACAACTGCTACCCATCCTTCTGGAGCACCTTTACCAGAACCCATCCGGACTTCAAGAGGTTTTGCAGTGTAAGGCTTATGCGGGAAAATTTTAATCCAAACTTTACCGCCACGTTTCATATAACGAGTCATCGCAATACGAGCAGCTTCGATTTGTCGGTTTGTGATCCATGTTGCTTCAGTAGCTTGAAGGCCAAATTCACCAAAAGCTACTTCGGTACCACCTTTTGCATTTCCACGCATTTTTCCGCGATGTTCGCGACGATACTTAACGCGTTTTGGCAATAACATATTATTTGCCTCCTTCCACGGTTTTCTTCTTAGTAGGAAGGACTTCTCCACGATAGATCCATACTTTTACGCCAAGCTTACCATAAGTTGTATCTGCTTCTGCAGTAGCATAGTCGATATCGGCACGAAGTGTATGAAGTGGAACTGTACCTTCACTGTAATGTTCTGAACGAGCGATGTCAGCACCGCCTAAACGACCAGATACCATTGTTTTGATCCCTTTAGATCCAGCACGCATACAACGTTGAATAGCTTGTTTTTGTGCGCGACGGAATGATACACGGTTTTCTAATTGACGAGCAATATTTTCCGCAACCAATTTCGCATCAAGATCAGCTCTTTTGATTTCAAGAATATTAATATGAACACGTTTACCAGTAAGTGAATTAAGCGCTTTGCGAAGAGCTTCAACTTCAGTACCACCTTTACCGATAACCATACCAGGTTTAGCAGTGTGGACTGTGATATTCAAGCGATTAGCAGCACGTTCAATTTCTACTTTAGAAACTGATGCATCTTTTAAACGCTTAGCGATGTATTCACGAACTTTAAGGTCTTCGTGTAAAAGAACGGCATAGTCTTTGCCAGCGTACCATTTTGATTCCCAATCACGAATGATCCCGATACGCAAGCCGACTGGATTTACTTTTTGACCCACAGATTATCCCTCCTTCTTTTCTGATAGCACAATAGTAATGTGGCTAGTACGTTTATTAATTTGGCTAGCGCGGCCTTGTGCACGAGGACGGAAACGTTTTAATGTTGGTCCTTCATCCACGAATACTTGAGCAACCACTAGGTTATTAATATCCATCTCATAGTTATGCTCTGCGTTTGCAACGGCAGATTTCAATACTTTCTCAACGATTGGAGAAGCAGCTTTTGGAGTTAACTTCAAAATCGCTACCGCTTCACCAATTTGCTTACCTCGAATTAAATCTACGACTAAACGAGCTTTACGAGGAGCAATACGAACTGTTCTTGCAACAGCTTTAGCTTGCATCTGAATGCCCTCCTCTCATTAACGTCTTGTTTTCTTATCATCACTTGCATGACCTCTGTAAGCACGTGTTGGAGCAAATTCTCCAAGCTTGTGTCCTACCATGTCTTCAGTGACGTATACAGGCACATGTTTACGACCATCATAAACAGCAATTGTGTGTCCAATGAATTGTGGGAAGATCGTAGAACGACGAGACCAAGTTTTTACTACTTGTTTGCCTTCAGTTTCATTTAACTTTTCGATCTTATTGATTAAATGTTCGTCAACAAAAGGTCCTTTTTTCAAGCTGCGACCCATAGCTGTACCTCCCTTCGTGACCGTTCTACGGTTCGTTTGATGAACCGTAGTTCAATCCCGTTATTTTTTACGACGACGTACGATAAATTTATCTGATTTGTTTGTCTTTTTACGAGTTTTGAATCCAAGAGTTGGTTTACCCCAAGGAGACATTGGTGATTTACGTCCGATTGGCGAACGTCCTTCACCACCACCATGTGGATGGTCGTTAGGGTTCATTACAGATCCACGAACAGTTGGGCGTTTACCTAACCAACGATTACGACCTGCTTTACCAATGTTGATTAATTCGTGTTGTTCATTACCAACTTGGCCGATAGATGCGCGGCAAGTAGCAAGAATCATGCGAACTTCTCCAGAATTTAAACGTACTAATACGTATTTGCCTTCTTTACCAAGTACTTGTGCACTTGTTCCAGCAGAACGTACTAATTGTCCACCTTTACCAGGTTTTAACTCGATATTGTGGATAACTGTACCAACTGGAATGTTTATTAATGGAAGAGCATTACCTATTTTAATGTCAGCCTCAGGACCAGACATTACTTCCATGCCTACTACTAGGTTTTTTGGAGCTAAGATATAACGCTTTTCTCCATCTACGTAATTAATTAAAGCGATGTTCGCAGAACGGTTTGGATCATACTCAACTGTAGCAACGCGTCCTGGAATGCCATCTTTTTCACGTTTAAAATCGATTAAACGGTATTGACGCTTATGGCCACCACCTTGATGACGAACTGTTAACTTACCTTGGTTATTACGGCCGCCTTTTCTGTGCACTGGAGCAAGCAATGATTTTTCAGGCTTGTCAGTTGTGATTTCAGCGAAATCAGACACAGTCATGTTACGACGACCATTAGAGGTAGGTTTGTACTTTTTAATCGCCATGTTTTTTCCCTCCTCTTCTAGTTATAAAATTAGACTTCAAAGAATTCGATTTCTTTGCTTTCTTTAGTTAGGGTAATAATTGCTTTACGGCGTTTGTTAGTATATCCGCCGAACTTACCCATACGTTTGAATTTACCTTTGTAATTCATCACGTTAACTTTTTCTACTCTTACGCCAAAAATTTCTTGGATAGCATCTTTTACTTGAGTCTTATTAGCTCTTACGTCCACTTCAAAAGTGTACTTTTTGTCAGCCATTGCCTCACTTGAACGTTCAGTAATAACGGGGCGCTTAATGATATCGCGTGCATCCATTATGCAAGCACCTCCTCTACTTTTTCAACCGCTGCTTTTGTCATGATTAATTTATCATGATTCAAAACATCCAAAACATTAACTCCGGTAGCAGTCACAACTGTTACTCCAGGAATATTACGAGCAGATAATGCTACGTTTTCATCTAAGTTTGCAGTTACGATCAAAGCTTTAGAATCTACAGACAGACCTTTTAGTACAGCTGTGAATTCTTTTGTTTTTGGCGCTTCAAAAGCTAGGGTATCTAATACAAGAATGTTTTCTTCTAATACTTTTGAAGAAAGCGCAGACTTAATTGCTAAACGGCGTACTTTCTTCGGTAATTTATAGCTGTAGCTACGTGGAACAGGACCAAACACTGTACCACCACCGCGCCATTGTGGAGAACGAATTGAACCTTGACGAGCACGTCCAGTTCCTTTTTGTTTCCATGGTTTACGGCCACCGCCAGAAATTTCAGAGCGAACTTTTGTTTTGTGATTTCCTTGACGCAAAGAAGCTCTTTGCATAATTACCGCTTCAAATAACACGTGGTTATTTGGCTCGATACCAAAAACTGAATCATTAAGCTCGATTTCACCAACTTGTGATCCGCTTTGGTTATATAACGCTACTTTCGGCATTGCTTTTCCTCCTTTCTATGGAAAGTTACTATGCTTTTACCGCACTTTTAATTTTAAGTAATGCCTTTTTAGGTCCAGGTACGTTACCTTTGATTAAAAGCAAGTTACGTTCAGCATCAACTTTCACAATCTCTAAGTTTTGAACTGTAACTTGATCTCCACCCATTCTTCCTGGTAATAATTTACCTTTGAATACACGGTTTGGAGCTACAGGTCCCATTGAACCAGGGCGACGATGGTAACGAGAACCATGAGCCATTGGTCCGCGAGATTGTCCGTGGCGTTTAATTACACCTTGGAAACCTTTACCTTTTGATACTCCAGTTACATCAACAATATCGCCTTCTGCAAAAATACTAACTTTGACTTCCTGACCTACTTCACCTAGATTCATGTCGCGGAATTCGCGAACGAAGCGCTTAGGAGCAGTATTTGCTTTATTTACATGGCCTTTTTCTGGTTTGTTGGAAAGCTTTTCACGCTTATCTTCAAAACCAATTTGAACTGCTTCGTAACCATCTGTTTCAACAGATTTAACTTGAAGAACTACGTTAGCAGCTGCTGCAACAACAGTTACGGGGATAAGTTCACCATTTTCAGCAAAAACTTGAGTCATACCGATTTTTCTTCCTAAGATTCCTTTGGTCATTATAGTCACACCTCCTGTTTTTCTTCATTATTTATTCGATTATAATTTGATTTCGATGTCCACGCCAGACGGTAAGTCTAAACGCATTAACGAATCAACCGTTTGTGGTGTTGGATTGATGATATCAATCAAACGCTTATGAGTACGCATCTCGAATTGTTCACGAGAATCTTTGTACTTGTGCACCGCACGTAAGACTGTGTAGATTGATTTTTCAGTTGGAAGCGGGATTGGACCAGATACAGCTGCACCTGAACGTTTTGCCGTTTCCACAATCTTTTCTGCAGATTGATCAAGAATTCTGTGATCATATGCCTTTAAACGTATACGAATTTTTTGTTTTGCCATTACTTTCCCTCCTTTTCGCCTATTTTACTATAGACATTCTCCGCGAAAATTTCCCACGCACTCGCCATGGCAAAGCGGCCGGGTGTGTCGGCAACCTTCCGCATCATCGCAGTCAAAGACCAACGTTGTTTATTATACAGAATACATAAGAAGAATGCAACAATTATTTGTCAGTCTTTTATGTTTCGCATACTTTTACTATTATAGCTACTCAAACTGTATATTGCAAGAGATAAATCAGCGCGGATCATCTTCATTTGTTTTAAAAAAGGCTCTGTTAAACTAGGCTGTTGATTTCCGTTCCAGGCACTTGCTTTCCGCGGGCTCGCACGAAGCCTCCACTCCAATCAACAGGTCGTTAAATATCAACAATGGTCTTTAAAAATTGAAAGAAAAAAAGGCAGCCGGGTCGTCACCCAACTGCCTTTCTATATGTTATTTCTTAAATTACTCTGTAATAGAAGAAACTGATCCAGCGCCTACTGTACGGCCACCTTCACGGATTGAGAACTTAGTACCTTCTTCGATAGCGATTGGAGCGATAAGTTCTACTGTCATTTCGATGTTATCACCAGGCATAACCATTTCTACGCCTTCTGGAAGATTACAAATACCAGTAATATCAGAAGTACGGAAATAGAATTGTGGACGATAGTTTGAGAAGAATGGAGTATGACGTCCGCCTTCTTCTTTTGATAATACATAAACTTGAGCTTTGAACTTAGTGTGTGGTGTGATTGAACCTGGTTTTGCTAAAACTTGTCCACGTTCGATTTCTTCACGAGCTACCCCACGAAGAAGAGCACCGATGTTGTCTCCAGCTTCTGCATAATCAAGAAGCTTACGGAACATTTCTACACCAGTAACAGTTGTAGATTTTGGTTCTTCAGTGAGACCTACGATTTGAACTACGTCTCCAACTTTAACTACTCCACGCTCAACACGTCCAGTAGCAACAGTTCCACGACCAGTGATTGAGAAAACATCCTCGATAGGCATCATGAATGGTTTTTCAGTATCACGAGCTGGTGTTGGGATATATTCATCAACAGCAGTCATTAGTTCATTGATTTTTTCTTCCCATTCTGGTTCGCCTTCAAGTGCTTTTAATGCAGAACCTTTGATAACTGGAATATCATCGCCAGGAAAATCGTATTCAGAAAGTAGGTCACGAATTTCCATTTCAACTAATTCAAGTAATTCTTCGTCATCAACCATATCACATTTGTTCATGAATACAACAAGGTGTGGTACACCTACTTGACGAGAAAGAAGGATGTGCTCACGAGTTTGTGGCATTGGACCGTCAGCTGCAGATACAACTAAGATACCGCCGTCCATTTGAGCAGCACCTGTGATCATGTTTTTAACATAGTCAGCATGTCCTGGGCAGTCAACGTGTGCGTAGTGACGAGATGCTGTTTCATATTCTACGTGTGAAGTTGAGATTGTGATACCACGTTCTTTTTCTTCTGGAGCACCATCGATTTGATCATATCCGCGTGCTTCTGCTCCACCCACTTTTGCTAATACAGAAGTGATTGCTGCTGTTAAAGTTGTTTTACCATGGTCAACGTGACCGATTGTACCGATGTTAACATGCGGCTTTGAACGGTCGAATTTAGCTTTTGCCATTAGGATTTCCTCCTTTGATTTTAAAAGAAATAGTTAAGTATTGATGGGAATTATGAAGATTGAAAAGCCAATCTCCACAAAATCCCAAAGCTTACATTTAAATTTATACTTTATTAAAGTGGTAAAATCAATTACTCACCTTTATTTTTTTTGATAATTTCTTCAGAAATTGATTTAGGTACTTCTTCATAGTGATCGAAATGCATTGAGAACACACCACGTCCTTGAGTGCTTGAACGTAAAGATGTTGCATAACCGAACATTTCAGAAAGTGGAACCATTGAGCGAACAACTTGAGCGTTTCCGCGTGCTTCCATACCTTCAACACGTCCACGACGAGCTGTTAGCATACCCATGATGTCTCCTAGGTATTCTTCTGGAACAACAACTTCAACTCTCATAACTGGTTCAAGAATTACAGGGCTACATTTAGAAGCAGCGTTTTTAAGTGCCATGGATGCAGCAATTTTAAACGCCATTTCACTTGAGTCAACATCATGGTAAGAACCATCAAATAGTCTAGCTTTAATGTCAACAAGCGGATAACCTGCAAGTACCCCTCTATTAAGAGAATCTTCAAGACCTGCTTGTACAGCTGGAATATATTCACGAGGAACAACCCCACCGACGATTCCATTAACAAATTCGAAGCCTTTACCTTCATCATTAGGACCGAATTCGATCCATACGTGTCCGTATTGACCGCGTCCACCAGACTGACGAGCAAATTTTCCTTCAACTGATGCAGATGAACGGAAAGTTTCACGATAGGCAACCTGAGGTGCACCAACGTTTGCTTCAACTTTGAACTCACGACGCATACGGTCAACGAGGATATCTAGGTGAAGCTCACCCATACCTGCGATAATGATTTGTCCAGTTTCCTGGTCAGTGTGTGCGCGGAAAGTTGGGTCTTCTTCTTGAAGCTTTTGCAAAGCAGTAGTCATTTTGTCTTGGTCTGCTTTTGATTTTGGCTCAACAGAAAGTTGAATTACTGGCTCTGGGAATACCATAGACTCTAGAATAACTGTGTTTTTCTCGTCACACAGAGTATCACCAGTTGTAGTATCTTTTAAACCTACAGCAGCAGCAATATCACCAGCAAAAACCATAGAGATTTCTTGACGGCTGTTTGCGTGCATTTGTAGAATACGACCGATACGTTCGCGTTTTCCCTTTGTAGAGTTCTGAACATAAGATCCAGAACTTAATGTACCAGAGTACACACGGAAGAATGTTAATTTCCCTACATAAGGATCTGTCATTACTTTAAATGCTAGTGCAGAGAATGGCTCACTGTCATCTGAATGACGTTCAACTTCTTCCTCTGAATCTGGTAGAGTACCTTTAATAGCTGGTACATCTAACGGAGATGGAAGATAGTCAATTACTGCATCAAGCATTAATTGAACGCCTTTGTTTTTAAATGCTGAACCACAGATAACTGGGTAAAACTCAACATTATTTGTACCTTTACGGATTCCAGCTTTTAGCTCAGCTACGCTAATTTCTTCTCCGCCAAGGTATTTTTCCATTAATTCTTCATCAAGTTCAGCTACTGCTTCAACCAATTTTTCACGATATTCTTCAGCTTGTGCTTGATATTCTTCAGGAATTTCCCCAACTTCAATATCAGTACCAAGGTCGTTTGCGAAGAAATGTGCCTTCATTTCCACAAGGTCAATGATTGCACTAAATTGATCTTCAGCACCGATTGGCAGTTGAATTGGATGTGCATTTGCTTGAAGACGGTCATGGATTGTACCAACTGAATATAAGAAGTCAGCACCAATCTTGTCCATCTTATTAACAAACACTACACGTGGAACTCCATAAGTAGTTGCTTGACGCCAAACTGTTTCTGTTTGTGGTTCAACACCAGATTGAGCATCAAGAACTGCAACAGCACCATCAAGTACACGTAAAGAACGTTCAACTTCAACAGTGAAGTCCACGTGTCCTGGTGTGTCAATGATGTTTACACGATGTCCCTTCCATGCTGCAGTTGTTGCAGCAGAAGTAATCGTGATTCCACGTTCTTGTTCTTGCTCCATCCAGTCCATTTGAGAAGCACCTTCATGCGTTTCACCGATCTTATGAATACGACCAGTGTAATAAAGGACACGCTCAGTTGTAGTTGTTTTACCGGCATCAATATGAGCCATAATTCCGATGTTACGAGTTTTATCCAAGGAGAACTCTCTAGCCATTTGGTCTTTCTCCTTCCATGTATGAGTGTTTTATTTTTGAAGGTACGACTACCAACGATAGTGAGCAAACGCTTTGTTCGCTTCAGCCATTTTGTGTGTATCTTCACGTTTCTTAACAGATGCACCAGCGTTGTTAGCTGCATCTAAAATTTCATTAGCTAAACGTTGTTCCATTGTCTTTTCACCGCGAAGACGTGCGTAGTTTACCAACCAACGAAGACCTAAAGTCGTACGACGGTCTGGACGCACCTCAACTGGAACTTGATAGTTAGCACCACCAACACGGCGTGCTTTTACTTCTAGAACTGGCATGATGTTTTTAAGTGCTTGTTCAAACACTTCCATTGGTTCTTTACCAGAACGTTCACGGATAATTTCAAATGCTGAATAAAGAATAGCTTGTGATTTACCTCTTTTACCGTCAATCATCATTTTGTTGATTAAACGAGAAACAAGCTTAGAGTTGTATAACGGATCTGGCAACACATCTCTTTTTGCTACAGGACCTTTACGTGGCATATTTTTTCCTCCTTTCAAAAAAAGCTTTATATTTGATCAAATTATTTTTTTGCTGCTTTTGGTCTCTTAGTACCATATTTCGAACGACCTTGCATACGGTTGTTTACACCAGCTGTATCAAGTGCTCCACGAACAATGTGATAACGTACCCCTGGTAAATCCTTTACGCGTCCGCCACGAATAAGAACAACACTGTGCTCTTGTAGGTTGTGACCGATACCAGGAATGTATGCAGTAACCTCAATTAGATTTGATAAACGAACACGAGCATACTTACGTAACGCTGAGTTCGGTTTTTTCGGTGTCATTGTACCAACACGAGTACAAACACCACGTTTTTGAGGTGAAGATACGTTAGTTTGTGACTTTTTAAAGCTGTTGTAACCTTTATTAAGTGCTGGTGATTTTGATTTTTCCTCTTTTGATTGACGAGGTTTACGCACTAATTGGTTAATAGTAGGCATGTTTTTTCCTCCTTTCATCCTTTTGTGTAAGCCCACACATCCAGGTGGTTCATTTTTTTGCAAAAACAAAGTTTTTGCAGAAGATTTTCTACAAAAACAGTTTTTAACGAGTAATAGCTACAGTTGCGGCTCCAACTTCTATTTCGCATGCTTTCCCAAGTTTTTTCATTGAGTTAACATAACTGATCGGCACATTCAATTTTAGTGCTGTTTGGATGGCCTTAGCTGTCACTTTTGAGTCAGCATCAGTTGCTACTACTAGTTCAATTACTGAACCAGCTTCGAGTGCCTTCACTGTTTGTTTAGTTCCTATAATAATAGCTTTAGCCTGGGCTACTTTTTCATAAGACATTTTTATATCCTCCAAAGTATCAGGTATATAGGAGCACCTATGATATATTATCACCTTGGCAAATCAATGTCAACATATCATGATAAATATTTTTGATGGAATAGCCTAAATAGAAAAAATGCGATGCACACGGTCTACCCGAGGCACCGCATCTCTATTAAAAACTATTCAACTGTCACTTTATTTTCCTGTTCTTCATCTTGAAGAGCTGGTTCGGCACGACGGTATCTTTGCATTCCTGTTCCTGCTGGAACAAGTTTACCAATGATTACGTTCTCTTTTAGACCGAGTAATTCATCTCGTTTTCCTTTAATAGCGGCATCGGTAAGAACACGTGTAGTTTCTTGGAACGATGCTGCTGATAAGAAGGAGTCAGTTTCAAGGGACGCTTTGGTAATACCAAGTAAAACTGGTCGTCCGGTTGCTGGCATTTTTCCAGATAATAATGCCTTTTCATTGGCGTCAGTGAACTGATGGATATCAAGAAGCGCACCTGGTAAAACTTCTGTTTCTCCAGAATCGATTACTCGAACTTTCCTTAGCATTTGGCGAACCATAACCTCAATATGTTTATCTCCGATTTCTACCCCTTGCATCCGATATACTTTTTGTACTTCACGAAGCAAGTATTCTTGGACAGTAGTCATATCGGTAACGCGTAATAATTCTTTTGGATCTATAGAACCTTCAGTAAGTTCCTCACCGCGTTGTACACGATCATTTATTGCTACTTTTAATCTTGCAGTATATGGTGCTGTGTATGTGCGGCTTTCAATATCACTTTGGACGATAATTTCGTGTTGACGATCGCGGCCTTCATTAATTCCGACCACAACCCCTTCAATTTCCGAAATAACCGATTGTCCTTTAGGATTACGTGCTTCAAATAATTCTTGAATACGAGGTAAACCTTGAGTGATATCGTCTCCAGCTACCCCACCTGTATGGAATGTACGCATCGTTAACTGTGTTCCTGGTTCCCCAATTGATTGAGCCGCGATGATTCCTACTGCTTCACCGACTTCAACCTCTTGACCAGTTGCCAAGTTGCGACCGTAACATTTTTTACATACTCCATGGCGTGTGTTACATGTAAAGGCGGAACGAATCCAAACCTCTTCAACATTTGCTTCAGAAACTTCAACTGTCAGATCTTCGGTTATTAGACCGTTTTCTGGAACAATTACTTTATTTGTAACTGGATGTTTGATCGCTTTTCTAGCATATCTACCTAGTAAACGTTCATCCAATGGCTCGATTACTTCAGTGCCATCTTTAAGAGATCTGATTAGTAAACCGCGGTCTGTACCACAGTCATCTTGACGGACGATTACGTCTTGAGCTACGTCAACCAAGCGGCGAGTCAGGTAACCTGAGTCAGCAGTTTTAAGTGCTGTATCAGCCAAACCTTTCCGCGCTCCATGTGTAGAAATAAAGTATTCTAATACTGTTAATCCTTCACGGAAACTTGAGATGATCGGTAATTCGATAATTCGTCCAGCCGGGTTGGCCATTAGTCCACGCATACCAGCTAACTGTGTAAAGTTGGATGCGTTACCCCGCGCTCCAGAATCACTCATCATAAAGATTGGGTTTGTTTTATCTAAGGACATCATCAGTTTCGCTTGGATGATATCTTTCGCAGAACTCCAAATGGAAATAACGCGGTCGTAACGCTCATCCTCGGTAATTAATCCGCGTCTGAACTGTTTCATAACGTTATCAACTTTACTTTGGGCTTCTTGGATAATCTGTTGTTTTTCAGCTAGAACGACGATATCAGCTACCCCAACAGTAATCCCTGCTTTTGTAGAATGTTTAAATCCTAGGTCCTTCATCCGATCAAGCATTTTAGAGGTTTCAGTAATTTTGAAACGTTTAAATACTTCCGCAATGATGTTCCCAAGAATTTTCTTTTTAAATGGATCCACTAAAGGCATTTTTTCAATGACAGCTTTTACGTCAGTTCCCTTTTCAACAAAGTATCTAACAGGTGTTTCTTCCTCTAGATTAGTCTTGGTTGGTTCGTTAATATATGGGAACGATTCTGGTAAAATCTCGTTAAAGATTAATTTTCCGACCGTTGTCATTAATAATTTGCTGTTTTGTTCTTCGGTAAAGGTTTCGTTATTTAAAGATCCAGCATGCACAGCTACTCTAGAATGCAGATGCACATAGCCGTTTTGGTAAGCAATTAGGGCTTCGTTACGATCTTTAAAGATCATACCTTCTCCAATCGCACCTTCGCGTTCCATCGTTAAATAATAATTTCCTAATACCATATCCTGAGATGGAGTAACAACTGGTTTTCCATCTTTCGGATTCAAGATGTTTTGAGCTGCCAACATTAATAATCGTGCTTCTGCTTGAGCTTCAGCAGATAATGGTACGTGTACCGCCATTTGGTCACCATCAAAGTCAGCGTTATATGCTGTACATACTAATGGATGAAGACGGATAGCACGACCTTCCACCAACGTAGGTTCAAATGCTTGAATCCCTAAACGGTGAAGTGTCGGAGCACGGTTTAATAATACTGGATGTTCTCTAATTACTTCTTCAAGTACATCCCAAACCTCTGGATTTACTCGTTCTATTTTACGTTTTGCTGATTTAATGTTATGAGCTAGTCCTTTTTCAACTAGTTCTTTCATAACGAATGGCTTGAACAATTCTAAAGCCATTTCTTTTGGCAATCCGCATTGATACATTTTTAAGTTCGGTCCAACAACGATTACAGAACGACCAGAGTAATCTACACGTTTACCAAGTAAGTTTTGACGGAAACGACCTTGTTTTCCCTTTAGCATATGTGATAAAGATTTTAACGGACGGTTACCTGGTCCAGTTACTGGACGACCACGACGACCGTTATCAATTAAAGCATCAACTGCTTCTTGAAGCATCCGTTTTTCATTTTGAACAATAATGCTAGGTGCACCTAAATCTAATAAACGCTTTAGACGATTGTTCCGATTAATAACACGGCGATACAAGTCATTTAAATCCGATGTGGCAAAACGACCACCATCTAACTGAACCATTGGACGTAATTCCGGTGGAATAACTGGAAGTACATCTAAAATCATCCAAGATGGTTCATTACCTGAGCCACGGAATGCTTCCAATACTTCTAAGCGTTTAATTGCCCGAGTACGACGTTGCCCTTGTGCTGTTTTTAATTCTTCTTTTAACGCATCAACTTCTTTTTCTAAGTCGATATCAAATAAAAGCTTTTTAATGGCTTCTGCGCCCATTGACGCTTGGAATTTATTCCCGTATTTATCTCGGTATGCACGGTACTCTTTTTCTGAAAGCAGCTGTTTCTTTTCAAGAGCCGTATCTGCTGATTCAGTTACCACATATGATGCAAAGTAGATAACTTCTTCAAGCGCACGTGGAGACATATCAAGGACAAGTCCCATTCGACTAGGGATTCCTTTGAAATACCAAATATGTGATACTGGTGCAGCTAATTCGATGTGACCCATGCGTTCACGACGAACCTTTGCACGTGTTACTTCTACGCCACAACGGTCACATACAACACCTTTATAGCGAACACGCTTGTACTTTCCACAATGACATTCCCAGTCCTTTTGAGGACCAAAAATTCGTTCACAAAACAAACCATCTTTTTCCGGCTTTAGTGTACGATAGTTAATTGTTTCTGGTTTCTTTACTTCACCAAATGACCACGAGCGAATTTTATCCGGTGATGCCAAACCAATTTTCATAAACTCAAAATTATTTACATCTAGCAAGGGGCCTACCTCCCTTTTGATCTTTCAGGTTCTACCCTTATTTACACTTGTTAGTGGGTGATGTCATCTAGCGAAAAATTACTGGCTGTCCTATCATTTTTGTTAAAAATAACTAGGAATGCTCAGTGAGTTTTCCTAAATACCCACTGAGCCTTAATGCTATATTATTCTTTTATTCCCACTGCTTCTGTTTCGAAACTTTCCGGTTCTGGCGCTATTGTCAAAGACTCAGCCTGTTGAATTTCTTCTTCGTCTTCTGTATCACGCATTTCAATCTCTTGTTCGTCACCTGACAGGATTTTAACATCCATTCCCAAACTTTGAAGCTCTTTAATAAGAACCTTGAATGATTCAGGAACACCTGGTTCTGGAACATTTTCGCCTTTTACAATCGCTTCATAAGTTTTTACACGACCAACGACATCATCAGATTTAACGGTTAGGATTTCTTGTAATGTGTACGCAGCACCATATGCTTCAAGTGCCCATACTTCCATTTCTCCAAAACGTTGTCCACCAAATTGCGCTTTACCTCCAAGAGGCTGTTGAGTAACAAGGGAGTATGGTCCTGTTGAACGAGCATGCAATTTATCGTCAACCATGTGAGCCAGTTTAATCATATACATGACCCCAACAGAAACTCGGTTATCAAAAGGTTCTCCTGATCGTCCATCATAAAGTACAGTTTTGGCATCTCGCGCCATACCTGCTTCTTCAATTGTTGACCAAACGTCTTCCTCGGTAGCTCCATCGAATACTGGTGAAGCAACATGAATTCCTAAGCTTCTTGCAGCCATTCCTAAATGTAACTCTAACACCTGTCCGATATTCATCCGTGAAGGAACTCCTAATGGATTTAACATGATATCTACTGGTGTACCATCAGGAAGGTATGGCATATCTTCTTCTGGAAGGAGTCTTGAGATAACCCCTTTGTTTCCATGACGACCGGCCATTTTATCGCCTTCATGAATTTTACGTTTTTGAACAATATATGCTCGAACAAGTTGATTAACTCCTGGTGGAAGTTCATCCCCATCTTCGCGATTAAACACTTTAACATCATGAACGATACCGCCACCACCGTGTGGAACACGAAGGGATGTATCACGTACTTCACGAGCCTTTTCACCAAAAATCGCATGTAATAAGCGTTCTTCAGCCGTTAATTCAGTGACTCCTTTTGGTGTTACTTTACCAACCAAAAGATCTCCATCTTTAACTTCGGCACCAATTCGAATAATTCCGCGCTCATCCAAGTTGCGAAGGGCATCTTCACCAACGTTTGGAATGTCACGAGTAATTTCTTCTGGTCCTAATTTTGTATCACGAGATTCTGATTCATATTCCTCAATATGAATCGATGTATATACATCGTCTTTTACAAGACGTTCACTCATAATAATCGCATCTTCGTAGTTATAGCCATCCCATGTCATGAAGGCAACAAGCACGTTTCTTCCAAGTGCTAACTCACCTTTTTCCATCGAAGGTCCATCGGCAAGGATTTCTCCTTTGACTACACGATCACCAACACTGACAATTGGACGTTGGTTATAGCATGTCCCTTGGTTAGAACGAACAAATTTAAGCATTCTATATTTATCTAAATTCCCTTTTGTTTCTTGACCATCTACGTCAGAAACACGTCGCACCCAAACTTCACGAGCTTCAACATGCTCAACAATTCCCGGATGCTTACAAATGACAGCTGCACCTGAATCCTTAGCTGATACATATTCCATACCTGTACCCACTCTAGGAGCTTCTGGTTGCAGAAGCGGAACAGCTTGACGTTGCATGTTCGCACCCATTAGCGCACGGTTGGAGTCATCGTTTTCTAAGAACGGAATACACGCTGTTGCCGCAGAAACTACCTGTTTAGGAGATACATCCATGTAATCAATTCGATCCCGATGAATAACTGTATTTTCACCACGGAAACGGGCTACAATATCTTCATCAAGGAAAGCACCATCATCACCAAGACGTACATTCGCCTGGGCAACTACATAGTTATCCTCTTCATCAGCAGTAAGATAGTCGATACGATTGGTTACTTTACCCGTTTCAGGATCGACACGACGGTATGGAGTTTCGATGAAACCGAAACGATTTACCTTGGCGAATGAAGAAAGCGAGTTAATTAATCCAATATTCGGACCCTCTGGCGTTTCAATCGGACACATACGACCATAGTGAGAGTAATGAACGTCACGCACTTCAAATCCAGCGCGCTCACGAGTTAAACCACCCGGTCCTAATGCAGATAAACGACGTTTATGAGTTAATTCAGCCAGTGGATTCGTTTGATCCATGAACTGAGATAACTGGGAACTTCCGAAAAATTCTTTTATTGAAGCAATAACTGGACGAATATTTATTAGTTGTTGCGGTGTGATCGTTGCCGTGTCCTGAATCGACATTCTTTCACGAACCACACGTTCCATCCGGGATAGACCAATTCGGAATTGATTTTGTAACAATTCGCCAACAGAACGTAAACGTCTGTTTCCTAAATGGTCAATATCATCCGTATTTCCAACCGAGTGTAAAAGATTAAAGAAATAACTGATTGACGCAATAATATCTGCCGGAGTAATGTTTTTCACTTGCTCCTCGATATTGGAATTACCAATTACGTTAATCACTTTTTCTCCATCTTCATTTGGAGCATAAATTTTAATTGATTGCAGCAGAATTTCTTCCTCGACTACTCCGCCTACTGGATTAACAGTTTTGAACCCAATATTTTTTTCTAGATTAGGAAGAATTCGATCTAAAGTGCGTCGATCTAATGTAACGCCTTTTTCAGCAATGATTTCTCCTGTTTCCGGATCAACAAGCGTTTCAGCTAGTTGTTGTCCAAAAAGTCTATTTTTAATATGGAGTTTTTTATTAATCTTGTAGCGCCCAACATTTGCTAAATCGTAGCGTTTTGGATCAAAGAAGCGAGAAACTAATAAACTCTTGGCATTATCAACTGTTGGCGGCTCACCAGGACGTAGGCGCTCATATATTTCTAATAGCGCTTTATCCGTACCTTCAGTATTGTCTTTTTCTAAAGTATTTCGGATGTATTCATTATCACCGATTAAATCGATAATTTCAGAATCAGATCCAAATCCTAAAGAACGCAAAAGAACCGTAACGGGCAGTTTCCGAGTACGATCGATCCTAACATACACAACGTCCTTAGCATCTGTTTCATACTCTAGCCAAGCACCACGGTTCGGGATTACTGTAGCTGTAAACCCTTTCTTCCCGTTCTTATCCAGTTTTCCACTGAAGTATACACTAGGTGAACGGACTAACTGAGAAACAATGACACGTTCTGCACCATTAATAACGAAAGTCCCTGTTTCAGTCATTAGTGGGAAGTCTCCCATAAATACATCCTGGTCTTTTACTTCACCAGTTTCTTTGTTAACAAGACGTACCTTTACTCTTAACGGAGCAGAATAGGTCACGTCACGTTCTTTTGACTCCTCAACGGAATACTTTGAATCACCTAAGCTGTAATCGATAAATTCCAGCGATAGATTGCCAGTAAAGTCTTCGATCGGAGAAATATCCTGAAACATTTCCCGTAAACCCTCATCGAGAAACCACTGATATGAAAAGGTTTGGATTTCAATGAGATTTGGTAACTCTAATACTTCACTGATTCGTGCATAACTTCTACGTTGGCGGTGTCGTCCATACTGAACTAGTTGACCTGTCAACTGATTCACCCCTCAAATCAAGCGTTATTATTGCCTTAATCTATTGCAAACTTACAAGAAAAAATGGAAGCTCCTAGGCACAGAGCAAGACCACTATGTAACTCAAAAAAATTTCTTATAAGACAAAAAGAAAAAGGGTTTTTCCTTCAAAAACCACATTTTCACATGACGAACTATTATTTTATTAGCTTTTCCTTAATAGCCAAATTTATACAATATATGATGAATTTAGCATTTAATTGGAAGCTAATATATTGGCATTTTATAATATTAACATAGCCGCATTATTGAGTCAACCTTTTATTGCCTTAATTATGAAATAACCCTTTTTCTTTCCAACAATCTCTGCATTGCCGAATAATTCCATTAGCTTATCCTGCGCAGAAGGTGCTCCTTGTTTCTTTTGAATGACAACCCACAATGATCCTCCTGGTTTAAGATGACTAAAGCTTTGTTCAAAGATTTCATGAACAATATTTTTTCCAGCCCGAATTGGCGGGTTCGTTAAAATATCGGTAAACCCTTTTTCCGTCACAGATGTTAAACAATCACTTTGATAAATTTGCACATTAGAGATGTTATTTAACTTTGCGTTTTCATTAGAAAGGCCTAATGCTCTTTCGTTAACATCCACCATATGTACGGTTGCATTCGGAAAGCATTTTCCAAGCGAAAGTCCAATTGGACCATAACCACAGCCAACATCAAGAATAATCCCTTGATCATCTGAAGGTTTAAAGGTTTCAATTAATAGCCGTGAACCAAAGTCTACTTCTGCTTTAGAAAAAACACCATTGTCAGTTTTAAAGCGAAACTCATGGCCTCTTAAACTAAAATTCCAAAATTTCGGATTACTTTCAACTTGCTGGTTACGGGAATAATAATGGTCTGTCAAAAAACCACCTCCAATTTGAAAAACGGAAGCGCCTCACACAGGGCGTATAGCTATTAGCCCCTTAGGCACTGAACCTAAACACTAAAATGGATTTGTATTGTAATATTTTGAGGTAAAAAATTCTTTTTTCGAAAGGTATTATAAATTAAGCGGGAAGAAATTGCAAAATTCAGCACTTATTTACTAGAAAAACTGAATAACAGCCTAGAGAAGACCCCCATAGTTAGTTGCAGATTTAGTTTGTTTATTAAGTTCAAAATTTTATAATTTCTTTACTGAAAAAAAAGCCCGCTTATGCAGCGAGCTTTTTCAAAGTTAAATTACTTAACTTCAACGTTTGCGCCAACTTCTTCAAGTTTAGCTTTAGCTTCTTCAGCTTCTTCTTTAGAAACGCCTTCTTTAACAGCTTTTGGTGCGTTATCAACAACTTCTTTTGCTTCTTTAAGTCCAAGACCTGTGATTTCGCGTACTGCTTTGATAACTTTAATTTTTTGATCTCCAGGAGATGCAAGAATTACGTCAAATTCAGTTTGCTCTTCAACAGCAGCAACAGCAACTCCACCCATAGCTACAGGAGCAGCAGCAGTTACACCAAATTCTTCTTCGATTGCTTTTACTAAGTCGTTTAATTCTAAAACAGTCATAGTTTTAACTGCTTCAATGATTTGTTCTTTAGTCATGATATTTTTTCCTCCTTAATTTTTGTACACAAATTAGTTATCTAACAAATACTAGCTTACGCGCCTTGTTCTTCTTTTTGATCTGCAACAGCTTTTGCAGCAAGAGCAAGATTGCGGATAGGTGCTTGAAGTACGCTGAGTAACATAGATAGTAATCCTTCGCGAGATGGTAGTTCCGCAAGAGCCTTTACATCTTCTACTGAAGCAAGAGTTCCTTCAATTACACCTGCTTTAATTTCAAGGGCTTCGTGTTTTTTAGCGAAGTCATTAATAATTTTAGCTGGAGCAACAACATCCTCGGAACTGAACGCAATTGCGTTAGGACCTGTAAGAGATTCATTTAAACCTGAAAGTTCAACAATATCTGCTGCACGACGAACCATTGAGTTTTTATAAACTTTAAACTCAACACCCGCTTCACGAAGTTGTTTACGAAGTTCAGTAACTTCAGCAACTTTCAATCCACGATAGTCAACTACGACCATTGATGCGCTTGCTTTGAATTTCTCAGTAATATCATTTACGATTTGTTTCTTTTGTTCGATTGCACTGCTCATTCTTACACCTCCTGTAGTTTCACTACATTCATACCGGCCATAAAAAAACCCCCACGTCTTAACAGACATGGAGGATTGTATACAATAGTCATTCATTAATAAATCTATCGTATGACCTCGGTAGGATATTAAGCCTAGTGGCACCTACTGTCTGCGGTACAAATGTTATATTCAATTTAACAACTATCATATTATATAAAATACAATATCAGTTGTCAACGCTTATTATTTAACTGATGAAGGATCAACCTTAACGCCAGGTCCCATAGTTGAAGTAACAGTTACGTTCTTCATGTAAGTACCTTTTGCAGCTGCAGGTTTCGCTTTTAACATTGTATCAAAAATTGTGTTGAAGTTTTCAACAAGCTTAGCGTCTTCAAAAGATTGTTTACCGATTGGAACGTGGATATTTCCAGCTTTATCAACACGGTATTCAACTTTACCAGCTTTAATTTCGTTGATTGCTTTTGTTACATCAAATGTAACAGTTCCAGTTTTAGGATTCGGCATTAAGCCTTTTGGTCCTAAAGTACGACCAAGCTTACCAACTTCACCCATCATGTCAGGAGTTGCTACGATTACATCAAATTCAAACCAACCTTGTTGGATTTTATTGATATACTCAGAGTCTCCAACAAAATCAGCACCAGCTGCTTCTGCTTCCTTCGCTTTTTCGCCTTTAGCGAAAACTAGCACGCGTTGAACTTTACCAGTTCCGTTTGGAAGGACAACTGCACCACGGATTTGTTGATCAGCTTTCTTAGGGTCAACCCCCAAACGGAAAGCTACTTCAAGCGTTGCATCAAATTTAACGATGCTTGTCTTTTTTGCAAGTTCAATTGCTTCTGCAATTGGGTAAGCTTTAGAACAATCTACAAGCTTAACAGCTTCTAAATACTTCTTACCTTTTTTAGCCATTTTAATTTCCTCCTTGAATGTGGTTTTAGCGGAATAACCTTAACCTCCCACGAATAAAGGTTGCGAGTAAAACCTAATAACCCGCAACCCCATTTCAACCCTTACAAAAAACATTTACATGGATTAGTCTTCGATAACTATGCCCATGCTGCGTGCAGTACCTTCAACCATACGCATAGCTGCTTCAACGCTAGCTGCATTTAGGTCTGGCATCTTCTGTTCCGCAATCTCGCGTACTTTATCACGCTTAACTGTTGCTACTTTATTACGGTTTGGTTCACCAGAACCAGACTGGATTCCAGCTGCTACTTTCAATAATACTGCAGCAGGCGGAGTTTTCGTAATAAATGTAAATGAACGGTCTTCAAATACCGTAATTTCAACAGGAATTATTAATCCAGCTTGATCGGCAGTACGAGCGTTAAACTCTTTACAGAAACCCATAATGTTAACACCGGCTTGACCTAGAGCAGGACCAACTGGTGGCGCTGGATTTGCTTTCCCTGCAGGAATTTGCAATTTAACCATTTTAATTACTTTTTTAGCCACGAGACACACCTCCTTAAAGTCCGTGATGTGGTAATTGGGGATTTTGTTTTTCCCCTCCCACTCATAGAAAAGTCTCTATATATAGATAAAGAACTTGACAATTGTCCTGTCTCACAATCGAGACATATTGACCTATGAAATTCTATCATTTAATTTACATGATTTCAAGTTCTTTAATATTATAATTTTTCAATTTGTGTAAAATCTAGTTCAACAGGCGTGTCACGACCAAACATATTAACCAATACTTTGATTTTTGCCTTGTCTTTATCGATTTCTTCGATTGAACCAGTAAATTTAGCAAACGGACCTTCTTTTACCCGAACAGTCTCTGCTAATTCAAAGTTAATATCAATCCGTTTTTCTTCGACACCCATCCGTTTCAAGATAACATGAACCTCTTCATCCAATAACGGAGTTGGTTTGGAACCTGACCCTGCAGAACCAACAAACCCTGTAACTCCAGGTGTATTACGGACCACATACCATGAATCGTCAGTCATAACGATTTCAACTAACACATAGCCTGGAAACACTTTTCGTTTAACTATTTTCTTTTTACCATTTTTGAAATCTGTCTCTTCTTCTTCAGGTACGATAACCCGAAAAATTTTATCTGACATTCCCATAGACTCGACGCGTTTTTCTAAGTTTGCCTTCACTTTATTCTCATAACCAGAGTAAGTATGTACTACATACCAGTTCTTTTCCATTCAAGAGGACTAATTCGTCCGTCCCTCCCCATTAATAATCATTTCCCTAAAAAAATATCCGTTTTTTTCACCAATGAAAAAACCCGTTAACCGGGCTCCTTCTACATCTGCATTATTTTCCATTATACCATGGATTAGCAGTCGTTATTCAAGTATTATTCGAATCAATTCAGAAATACCATAATCAGCTACAGCAAATAACAAAGCAAATATTGTAACTGTTGATATAACCGTTATAGTAGAACGGGTTAATTCCTTGCGTTTTGGCCAGCTGACCTTTTTTGTTTCACGTACAACTTCACGGAAGAATTTAATTATGCGTTGCATTTAGTAACCTCCAACTGACTATCTATAATAACAGTGTAATTATTTAGTTTCACGATGGATTGCTTGAGTACCGCACGTGTTACAAAATTTTTTCAACTCTAGTCTTGATTGAGTATCCTTCTTGTTCATGGTTGTGTAGTTCCGTGAACCACATTTCTCACATGCTAAAATTACTTTTTTTCGCATCTATTGCACCTTCTAATACAATAACTATCTATTATGTCCTTAAAACTTTACCATTTCAAGATAACAGTGTCAATAAACTTCAAAAAGTTCACAAATCTGTCTAAGACGAATAGGCGAAGACATAATAAATTTAGCTTTATTAAACTAGTCTGTTGATTTCCGTTGCAGGCACTTCGCTTTCCGCAGGCTCTCACGACGGACTCCTTCGGTCGTTCCTTCCTTCGGAGTCTCACTCAGCTCGTGCTCCTGCAGGAGTCTGCGTGCCTTCCACTCCAATCAACAATGTGTTCAAAATCAATATTTATCATTAACACAACCAAAAAATTAAAGCGTGATTTCACGAACTTCTAAGTATCTTTCCAATTTCCGTTTTACCCGCTGGAGGGCATTATCAATCGACTTCACATGACGATTCAATTCCTCAGAAATCTCCTGATAAGATTGTCCATCTAAGTATAACGCCAACACTTTTCTTTCCAGATCACTCAGAAGCTCCTTCATCTTCACTTCGATATGATCAAATTCCTCTTGATTGATGATTAACTCTTCTGGATCCATTACTTTAGCACCCGAAAGAACATCCATTAATGTCCGATCCGATTCCTCATCATAAATAGGCTTGTCCAATGACACATAAGAATTTAAAGGAATATGCTTTTGCCGTGTAGCTGTTTTTATGGCCGTAATAATCTGTCTGGTAATACATAGCTCTGCAAAAGCTTTAAATGAAGTTAGTTTATCATCGCGGAAATCACGAATCGCCTTATATAACCCAATCATTCCTTCTTGGATAATATCTTCTTTATCAGCACCGATTAAAAAATAGGATCTCGCTTTAGCTCGTACAAAATTTCGATATTTGTGAATCAGATAATCTAATGCATCACTTTCACCTTTGTGCACAATATCAACTAATTCTTCATCATCAAGCTGTAAATAACGTTCGTTGTTTCTCGTCCTGAAGTCCGAACTCATGCAAATCCCTCCGACCGTACATGCATAGATAGACATATTATACCGCAGGCATTTTTTTTACGTCAACGTTCTCGTCGCCATTTTTCGAAAATTTCGGCAATTTCCTTGCTAAGGGGTATTTTGGAAGCTGGTTTTTTTGTTTGAATTGTTTTTACATCCCTAGCAATATTTTGTTCAATCGACATCATTTCATTTAACAATTCCCTTGCGGACTTTCTTAGCGCTCCCTGACCAAAAATAACCCATTGCTCGGTAAGATCGGAGGTAGCAACATGAATTTGCGTTTTCCGATTATTTAAAAGACTGGCCAACTTCTCGATTCTCTCATCGGCAGATTCATTTTCCTTTGTAAAAATAACATCTACCTTATAATTAATGTACTTTTTTTCGTTTCCCTGAACATAATGGGCATCGAAAACAACGATTACTTGGAAACCGGTAAATGCTTGGTATTCAGCCATTTTTTCTACTAAATAATCTCGCGCTGCCGACAGGTCCTTGTTCTTTAACTCTATTAATTTTGGCCAAGCGCCGATTATGTTATACCCATCTACAATCAAGATATCTTTCATGGCTAATTTCCCAGCGGATGTCTTTTTCGATAAACCTCATACATGAGCAGTGCTGCTGCGACGGAAGCATTTAAAGATGTAACATGGCCTGCCATCGGCAAATGAATGAGAAAGTCGCACTTTTCTCGTATCAGGCGACCCATCCCTTTACCTTCGCTGCCAATGACTAAACCTAGGGGCATACTTCCATCAAAGGAACGATAGTCCTCAGACCCTTTGGCATCGGTCCCTGCAATCCAAACTCCTCGTTCCTTTAATTCATCAATCGTCCTAGCCATATTGGTTACACGTACTACAGGAATGTATTCAAGTGCCCCAGTAGAAGCTTTGGCCACCGTTGAAGTTAAGCCTACTGCTCTCCGTTTCGGGATAATAATTCCATGAGCACCCACTGCATCTGCCGTACGCATAATTGACCCTAAATTATGGGGGTCCTCAATTTCATCTAATAGCAAAAAGAAAGGCGGTTCATTTCTTTCCTCAGCTACTGCATATAAATCATCTAATTCTGCGTATTGGTAAGCAGCAACTGCAGCAACTACCCCTTGATGATTACCTTCTGCCATTTGGTCAATCTTTTTCTTCGGAACAAATTGCACTAGCACATGATTTTCCTTGGCCATGCCGATTACCTGCTGCATTTGTCCACCTTGAGAACCTTCAGCAATAAAAATCTTATTAATGTCCCGATTGGCCTTTAGCGCTTCAATGACCGGGTTTTTTCCAATAATGTAATCTAAACTCATTTCACCTGACCTCCTTTCTTTGCTTCCACTAGCATGAATGACTTCAATATTATCTCTTCTAATCGAGCTTCATTTCCTGATAAATGTAAATAGCCAATTAATGCTTCAAATGCCGTGCTATACCGATATGTTTGCACATCGGTATTCTTGGGAACAGAACCAGATTTGGCATTTCGACCTCTTTTTAAAATGGTCACCTCTGATTCTGTTAGAAATCCCTCATCCAACATTTGGTGAGCAATGGCTGCTTGTGCTTTAGCTGATACGTATTTGGTTGCTTCTCGATGTAATTGATTTGGTCTAACCTGCCCATTTTGAATGAGGTGATAGCGAACATAACTTTCAAAGACGGCATCACCCATGTAAGCAAGAGCAAGGCTATTTAAAAAATTTGCATCAATGACCTTTTCATAGTGGAGCATGACTAGCCTCTTTTCCATCTTGTTCCTTGCTGTGTATCCTCTAAAATAATATTCATATCCTTTAATTGATCACGAATTTGATCCGATAATTGGAAGTTACGGTCTTTTCTTGCCTGAATACGCTGTTGAATTAAACCTTCAATTTCTTCGTCAAGCAGTTCTTGATTTTCTAACGAAAGTCCTAAAACTCCGAACAGAAGCTCAAACTCGTGGCTAAATGCCTCAATGACTTCTATTGCTGTGTTTTTTTCTAATAAATAATAATTAGCTAGCTTTGAAAGCTCAAACAGGACGGATATGGCATTTGCTGTATTTATGTCGTCATCCATTTCACGGATAAATTCCTCATGGAGGGCATTTATCTTGTCAATCCATTCTGTGTTGTTTTCAGTTAAATTTGTACTTGCCTCTTTTCGATGCTTCAAATTTTGATAGGAGGTCTTTATCCGTTCTAATGCTGCTTTTGTATTTTCTAACAACTCATCACTATAGTTGATTGGGTTGCGATAGTGGACAGATAGCATAAAAAAGCGGACAACTTCTGGATCGTGCTTTTTAATTATCTCATGGACTAACACAAAATTACCTAATGATTTTGACATTTTTTCGTTATCGATATTGATATAGCCATTATGCATCCAGTATCTGGCAAATGGTTTCCCGGTCAATGCTTCTGACTGGGCAATCTCATTTTCATGATGCGGGAAGGTTAGATCTTGGCCACCAGCATGAATATCAATTGTGTCTCCTAAATACTTCTTGGCCATGGCTGAGCATTCGATATGCCATCCAGGACGGCCTAACCCCCAGGGACTTTCCCAAGAAATTTCGCCTGGCTTCGCTGCTTTCCATAATGCAAAATCTAGCTCATCCTGTTTCTTTTCGCCAATATCAATCCGGGCTCCAATCTTAAGATCATCAATCGATTGATGGGACAGTTTTCCGTATTCGGTAAATTCCCGGGTACGATAATAAACATCTCCAGCGGATTCATAGGCAAAACCTTTGTCAATTAAGGTGGCAATAAAATCAATGATAATATCCATATTTTCGGTTACACGTGGGTGAACATCAGCTTTCTTACAACCTAATGCCGTTACATCTTCAAAATACGCTTTGATAAAACGATCGGCAATGGTTGGGACATCTTCGCCTAATTTGTTAGCCGCAGTGATTAATTTATCATCCACATCAGTGAAATTAGAAATATACTGAACTTCGTATCCCCTAAATTCAAAATACCTTCTAACGGTGTCATAAACAATTGCTGGTCGAGCATTTCCAATATGAATATAGTTATAGACTGTCGGACCACAGACATACATTTTTATTTTCCCAGCTTCTAAGGGAATAAATTCTTCCTTTTTTCTTGTTAGCGTATTATAGAGTTGAATAGTCATTTTTTAATGACTCCTTTCCTTATGCAATACAGCTACTTCTTTTTTTAGGCGCTCCAGTTCTTCACCTATTTCTTTAAAGCGGTCTGAAATAGGATCAGGTAAATCTCCGTGTTTAAGGTCTTTTTGGAGTTTCACACCATCCCGAACTACAACTCTTGCCTTCATTCCAACTACTGTGGAATTATCTGGAACATCATTTAACACTACTGCGCCTGCTCCAATCTTCGAGTTCTCACCAATTGTAATCGATCCAAGGACCTTTGCCCCTGTTGCGATTAATGCATTATCCTTAACTGTCGGGTGCCGTTTTCCCTTTTCTTTCCCGGTACCACCTAATGTTACCCCTTGGTAGACAGTTACATTATCTCCAATTTCACAGGTTTCTCCTATGACAATTCCCATGCCGTGGTCAATAAAGAAACGTCTGCCAATAGTCGCGCCGGGATGTATCTCAATCCCCGTGAAAAACCGGCTAATCTGCGAAACGACCCTAGCAATAAAAAACATTTTTCTTTTGTAAAAACCATGGGCAATTCGATGGTTCCAAATTGCATGTAATCCAGAGTAGGTTAAGATGACCTCTGTATAACTTCTTGCAGCTGGGTCCTGTTCAAAAATTACTTCGATATCTTCTTTTAACATTTTAAACATACTATTCTCTCCCCTTGTTAGGACCCATAATGGCTACCCCCAATTATTTTTGATTACATTTTCAAAACGCGATTCCATGATCCCGTTCAGTTCTTGAAAACAAAAAGACGCCTCTGTCTATGAAGACAGAGACGCCACACGCGCGGTTCCACTCTGTTTAGAACGGCTTAATCTTTTCTCCAAACATTCCTCGAACATTTTCAAGGAAAATAGTAATGAATGAAGAAGAGACAAAACAACGCTCTCAACTCTACCTGTTAACGGACGGGTCCGCCCTTGTCTACTAGTTAAACACGTAAATTCGACAAGAGACTCAGAGGGGCATTTCAAAAAACAAGCGGTCTGAACCACTCTCAGCCAGTGGTGGTTCTCTCTGAAAAACATTGTTTTTTTACTTATCCTCATCAACGATTTTTCATGATAATACATTTACTATATTATATTTTTGCCAAGATGTAACTAACAAAAACAATTATTTACTTAGAATATCATTAAATCTTTTGGAAATAACCTCTTTGCCCACTAAGGCGATGGCTTTCGGTAAATCTGGCCCATGGGTTTGTCCCGTTGCCGCTACCCGTAATGGCATAAATAATTTTTTTCCTTTATGTCCCGTTCCTTTTTGAACAGCTTTGATAGACGCGCTGATTTCAGGAGCAGTAAACTCCGGCAATTCTGCTATTTTATCCAAAAATGCTTGTAGAACCTCTGGGACTTGTTCTTCGCCAATAACCGCCTTTGCTTCCTCATCATACATTACTTCTTCTTTGAAGAATAACGTTGAAAGTTCCACAATTTCCGCACCATAGCTCATTTGATCTTGATATAAAGCAATAAGATTCCGAGTCCATTCGGCTTCCTGCTCTGTCATTTCAGCTTTCACTAGACCAGCCTTTTGCAAATGTGGTAAAGCAAGTTCCACTGCTTGATCTAGTTCAATTTTTTTCATGTATTGATTGTTCATCCAAGTTAATTTTTGCTTATCAAACAATGCTGGTGATTTCGATAGACGGCTAGCATCGAAAATAGAAATTAATTCTTCTTTTGAAAAAATTTCTTCCTCTCCAGATGGTGACCACCCAAGTAAAGTAATGAAATTAAACATCGCTTCTGGGATAAAACCTAGTTGCTCATATTGCTCAATAAACTGGATGATACTTTCATCACGCTTACTTAATTTCTTACGACTTTCATTTACAATTAATGTCATATGACCGAATACTGGTGGCTCCCAACCAAATGCTTGATAAATCATTAACTGTTTAGGAGTATTAGAAATATGGTCATCGCCACGAAGGACGTGAGAGATTTCCATTAAATGGTCATCGATCGCCACTGCAAAATTATAGGTTGGCATGCCGTCCTTTTTCACAATAACATAATCGCCCATTCCTTCAGATTCAAAGGAAACATTGCCTTTTACCATATCATCAAATGCATAGGTTTTATCTTGCGGTACATGGAACCGAATACTTGGTTTTCTACCTTCAGCTTCTAAGCTTGCACGGTCCTCAGCTGTTAAATGGCGACATTTCCCTGAGTAAGCTGGAGTTTCACCTTTTGCTGTTTGTTCTTCTCGTTCAGCCTCTATTTCAGCTTCGGTACAGTAACATTTATAAGCAAGCCCTTTTTCAAGCAGCTCATTTACGTGTTTTTGATAAATTTCAACGCGCTCGGATTGACGGTATGGTCCGTATTCTCCACCTACATCAACACCTTCATCCCAGTCCATTCCTAACCATTGTAAATATTTTAATTGGCTCTCTTCGCCACCTTCAATATTACGTTTCTGGTCTGTATCCTCGATGCGAATAATGAATTTACCGCCAAGATTTCTGGCGTATAAGTAATTAAACAGCGCTGTACGGGCATTCCCAATATGCAAGTGTCCAGTTGGACTAGGTGCATAGCGTACGCGAATATTATTTGACATGCTGGTTCCTCCTGTATCTTTCTTCATTCCTATTTATCTGCTTATTGTAGCATCAGTTATTTTTCTAATAAAGCGAAACTTGTCAATCGCTGATTTTTCACTATTGCTTCGACTAACCACCCGGCCATTACCCAACCCTAATTAGTCAATTCTCTTTAATAAAACAACTGCTTGAGAGGCAATTCCTTCCCCTCTTCCAACAAAACCGAGCTTTTCCGTTGTTGTTGCTTTAACATTTACCCGATCAGTTGTACTTTGTAAAATTTCGGCTATTCTCGCTTTCATGTCTTCGATATACGGAGCCATTTTAGGCTTCTGGGCCATTATTGTGCAATCAATATTTACCAGCTCATAACCCGACTCTTTTACAATCCTGTATACATGGTCTAACAGCTTAGCCGAATCGGCATCCTTAAAATTAGGATCGGTATCCGGAAAATGCTTGCCGATATCTCCCGCTCCAATTGCTCCTAGACAGGCATCTGCTATCGTATGTAAAAGCACATCGGCATCTGAGTGACCTAATAAGCCCTTCTCATAGGGAATGGTAATTCCTCCAATAATAAGGGGACGATCCTCGGTAAGTTGGTGAACATCAAATCCTTGTCCAATCCGAAACATAAATTATTCTCCTTTCCCACTCTCTTGACGTTTCCGTATAATCGCTTCCGCAAAATATAAATCTTCTGGTGTGGTGAGCTTAATATTATCATAGCTACTTTCCACAATTGTAATATCGTAAGGAATCCGCTCTACTAAACTGGCTTCATCTGTACCGAGAAATCCCTCTTCTATGGCACGCTGATGTGCGTCTAACAAAATAGACATACGAAAAGCTTGTGGGGTTTGGACTGCCCACAAGCTGGAACGTTCTACGGTTTCCACTATCTTGTTATCTTGAACCTTTTTGATCGTATCCTTTACCGGAACGGCAACAACAGCAGCACCATTTTCCTTGGCAGCTCCAGAAACTAGGTGAATAGCATCCTTGCTAATAAAGGGCCTTGCTCCATCATGAACTAGTACAATTCCATCAGAGTCTACCATTTGCAAAGCATTATAGACACTATCCTGGCGTTCCTTGCCACCTAGGACTAAGCCATGAACTTTATTTACGTTGTATTCCTTAATAAGTTGGGAAAACACCTGTTCATCACTTGCAGAAATAGCTAAAATGATTCCTTCACATTCTTCATCCGCTTCAAAAACCAACAAGGTATGAATTAGTACAGGTACTCCATTCAAAGGGAGAAGGAGTTTGTTTTTCCCTGCTCCCATTCTTTTTCCTTGTCCGGCTGCTGGGATTACAACCTGATAACCCATAGTCAAACTCCTCTAATTATAAAGCTTTTTCAAGCAATTTTGGTTTTGCGAAAATCATTCGTCCGGCAGATGTCTGCAACACACTTGTCACAAGGACATCAATCCTTTTTCCAATATAATCTCGGCCATCCTCGACAACGATCATCGTCCCGTCATCCAAGTAGGCAACACCTTGATTATGTTCTTTTCCGTCTTTAATTACCTGAACATTCATTTCTTCTCCTGGTAGCACAACAGGTTTTACAGCATTTGCCAAATCATTAATGTTTAAAACACCCACGTTTTGTAACTCACAAACTTTGTTTAAATTAAAATCATTCGTTACGACAATACCGCTGGTTATTTTAGCTAATTTTACTAGCTTGCTATCAACTTCTTGAATCTCCTCAAAGTCGCCTTCATAAATTTCAACTTTTATGGCCAGCTCTTTTTGAATCCGATTTAAAATATCTAACCCTCGACGACCGCGATTTCGTTTTAAAACATCAGACGAATCAGCAATGTGTTGCAATTCCTCTAAGACAAACTGGGGAATAACAATCGTTCCTTCCAAAAATCCAGTTTGGCATATATCGGCAATTCTCCCGTCAATAATTACACTTGTGTCTAGAATTTTAAGAGTTTTACGAAGTCCTTTTTTATCAGGATCCTCGTCTCCGCCCTTCTTCTTACCTTTTGAAAATAAATGCGATAATTCATCCCGTTTTTTAAAGCCTACTTGAAATCCAAGATAGCCAAACAGTAATGTCAATAAAATTGGAGCAATTGTGTTAATAATTGGTACTTGAATTGAATTAATGGCAAAACCCACTAAAAAAGCAATGACCAAACCAAATACTAAACCAACACTTCCAAATATAATATCCGTTATCGGAGCTTTGACAAGAGATTCCTCTACCCATTTCATAAAATCAGTAAAATAATCAACTGCCCAAAAAGTAATAAAATAAAAAATAAGTGCACCAAAAATAGCGGATACATAAGGATTATTGATTAGAGGAATGCTGTTCATATTAATTAACTCTAATAAGTCAGGGATTAAAAATATCCCCAAAGTCCCCCCGATGATAAGGAAACAAATTTGAATAATGCGTTTTAACATTCCTTCACCTCCTATCTTTTTATTATAAACAATAAAAATAAATTGAAACCTATTTTCACAGATTTTTTATGAATGTAATATCATTGAAACAAATTAGTAATACAAACAGTTGATTTTTTTGAATTTCTGGAGAGTAATTTTAGTGAAGAATCATTTCTGATGATAAGGGTAAGATTGTTATATTAAGGGACTATTAATTGTATAATTTTACCACAAATTAACCAATCACTCAACTTTATCGGCGAGAGTCCGCTCTCTCTTCTAAAAAATAAGCTTATCTACCTAGCGTTTCAATAAGAGCTTGATGCACTGAAGATACTCCAATTAATTCAATACCCTTTGGAGCTTTCCAGCCTCCGAGATTATTTTCCGGTAAAATAACCCGTTCAAATCCCAGTTTCGCCGCCTCTTGAACTCGTTGTTCAATTCTAGATACACGTCTAACCTCACCTGTTAAGCCTACTTCCCCAATAATACAATCTGTTGCCCGTGTCGGTTGATCACGAAAACTCGATGTGATACTTACAGCTATTGCTAAATCGATTGCCGGCTCATCAAGCTTAACTCCTCCAGCAACCTTCAGATAGGCATCTTGATTTTGTAAGAGCATCCCCACTCGTTTTTCTAAAACAGCCATCAACAGCGATACCCGGTTATGATCAATCCCCGTTGCCATTCTTCTGGGATTACCAAAGCTAGATGGAGAAATCAATGCTTGGATTTCGACTAATACAGGCCTAGTTCCCTCCATTGAGGCTACAACGGTTGAACCTGAAGCTCCTTGTGAACGTTCTTCTAAAAAAATCTCCGAGGGGTTTTCCACCTCAACAAGACCCATTTCCTTCATTTCAAAAATGCCCATTTCATTAGTCGATCCAAAACGGTTTTTTACTGCACGCAATATTCGGTATGTATGATGACGTTCTCCTTCAAAATAAAGAACTGTATCCACCATATGCTCAAGCAACCTTGGTCCGGCAATGGATCCTTCCTTGGTTACGTGACCGACTATGAAAATTGCTATTCCTTTTGTTTTAGCAATCCTTAGCAATTCAGACGTACATTCTCGGACTTGTGTGACACTGCCTGGTGCCGATGTAACGTCCGGGTGAAATACCGTTTGAATTGAATCTACAATAACAAATTTCGGAATGGTCTTTTCAATCGTCCGGCTAATTTCTTCTAAATTCGTTTCCGCATATACCAATAAATTTTCAGAAATAACACCAAGCCGTTCGGCACGAAGCTTTGTCTGCCTTAATGATTCTTCTCCAGAAATGTACAAAACCGATTGACCCAAATTAGCCAATTGCGCTGAAACTTGTAAAAGCAATGTCGACTTACCTATTCCTGGGTCCCCACCTATCAAAACTAAAGATCCTTGAACAATACCACCACCCAAGACACGGTTCAGTTCCTTCATCCCAGTCTTTATCCTAGCTTCATTGGCTGTTTCGATTGCTGTTATCGGAGTTGGCTTTGAAGCGGTAGAGATACCTTGTGAATGGGCAAAAGCCCCTCGTCTTCCAGTACCAACAGCCTCAACTTCCTCAATCATTTTATTCCATTGACCACAACCTGGACACTTACCCATCCATTTTGGTGATTCATAGCCACATTCTTGGCACATAAATTTCGTCTTTCTCTTTGCCATCGAATCTTCCTCTCTAAAAAGAACAGCGCAAGCGCAGAAAACTTATCTAGGGCCTACCTAATATGTTACCTAAGGAAAAAAAAGAGGGTCACGAATGTTCAGTGCCCCCTTATTGTGAGTAAACCTTAAGGCTTCGGTATTGCAGTTGCGGTATTAACGATAAACTCGTTATTTTCAACATCAATCACGATATTTTGCCCTGTTAAAACTGTTCCTCTTAATAACTCCTCAGATAAACGGTCTTCAATATGCTTTTGAATAGCTCTACGTAATGGACGTGCCCCGTATTCAGGATCATAACCTTCAACGGATATTTTTTCTTTAGCAGCATCTGTTAATTCTAAATTGATATGCTGTTCTTTTAACCGTTTTATCAATTGATCAGATAATAAAGTAACAATTTCTTTTAATTGAGCTCGTTCTAAGGCATGGAAAACGATAATTTCATCAACACGATTAAGGAATTCTGGTCGGAATGCCTTTTTCAATTCTCCCATTACTTTCCCTTTCATATCCTTATAATCCTGTTCACCATCTTGGATATTAAAACCAACAAATTTATTTCGTTTTAAGGCCTCAGCACCAACATTCGAGGTCATAATCAAAACAGTATTTCGGAAATCTACAGTGCGACCTTTTGAATCTGTTAATCGACCATCCTCAAGTACCTGAAGTAAAATATTGAATACATCTGGATGGGCCTTTTCAATTTCATCTAATAATATTACTGAATATGGCTTTCTCCGTACCTTTTCTGTTAACTGACCACCTTCTTCGTAACCAACATAACCTGGAGGTGATCCGACCAATCTAGATGTGGAGTGTTTTTCCATGTATTCAGACATATCAATGCGAATCATGGCATCTTCATCACCAAACATAGCCTCCGCTAACGCACGAGCTAACTCCGTTTTACCTACACCTGTTGGGCCAAGGAAGATAAACGAGCCAATCGGACGTTTAGGATCCTTTAAACCGGCTCGAGCTCGTCTAACCGCTTTAGACACAGCGATAACCGCCTCTTGCTGACCAATTACTCTCGAATGTAGAATTTCTTCTAGCTTTAATAATTTATCTGTTTCTGTTTGTGCCAATTTAGAAACGGGAATTCCGGTCCAATTTGACACTACGGTAGCAATATCTTCAACCGTAACCTCACTATTTTCTTGACCTTGTTTTTCTTTCCAAGTTTTCTTTGTTTCTTCTAATTGTTCACGGAGACGTTGTTCTGAATCTCTTAATGAAGCCGCTTTTTCAAATTCCTGACTTTGAACGGATGCATCCTTTTCCTTCCGAACCTCTTCTAGTCTCACCTCAAGCTCTTTTAAATTCGGTGGGGTTGTGTATGAGCGTAACCGAACCTTTGAGCCTGCTTCATCAATTAAATCAATTGCTTTATCTGGTAAAAACCTATCCGGAATATAGCGATCGGAGAATGTTACCGCTGCGTGAATGGCCTCATCAGTAATGGATACACGATGATGTGCCTCATAACGATCTCTAAGACCTTTTAATATTTGAACTGACTCTTCAGCTGTTGGTTCATCCACTCTAATTGGTTGAAAACGACGCTCTAAAGCTGCATCCTTTTCTATATATTTCCGATACTCATCCAATGTAGTGGCTCCAATACACTGTAATTCACCACGGGCTAATGACGGCTTTAATATGTTCGAAGCGTCGATCGCGCCTTCTGCACCACCAGCACCAATAAGTGTATGCAGCTCATCGATAAATAAGATAATATTTCCGGCTTGGCGAATCTCGTCCATAACCTTTTTAAGACGATCTTCAAACTCACCACGGTATTTTGTCCCCGCAACAACTGTCCCCATATCAAGGGTCATTACTCGTTTATCACGAAGGATTTCTGGAACTTCATTATTAACAATTTGTTGAGCAAGTCCTTCAGCAATGGCTGTTTTACCTACACCGGGTTCACCAATTAAAACTGGGTTATTTTTTGTACGTCTACTTAAAACTTCAATAACCCTTTGTATTTCCTTGCTACGACCAATTACTGGATCAAGACTTCCTTCCCTTGCAATAACAGTTAGGTCACGCGCAAGACTATCTAAAGTTGGAGTGTTTGCATTTGCTGTTGCCCCACCTTGATGGCCGCCCGATTCATTACTACCTAACAATTGCAGAACTTGTTGGCGAGCTTTATTTAGACTTACCCCAAGATTATTTAATACTCTTGCAGCAACTCCTTCACCCTCGCGAATCAACCCCAGGAGAATATGCTCTGTGCCTACATAGGAATGTCCTAACTTACGAGCTTCGTCCATGGAAAGCTCGATTACTTTCTTAGCTCGAGGAGTATAGTGAATCGTTTGGGATGCATCCTGACCTCGGCCGATTAGATTTTCTACCTCTTTTTGAATTTTTTCAGCTCCAAGTCCCAGTGCATAAAGCGCTTTAGCAGCTATTCCTTCCCCTTCTCTTACCAGTCCTAATAGAATATGCTCAGTTCCAATATTATTATGACTTAAACGAATTGCTTCCTCTTGGGCTAGGGCCAACACCTTCTGTGCTCTTTCTGTAAAGCGTCCAAACATCATACCTCTTCCTCCTATCTTTTCGCTGTTTCTAATTTTATTCTTTCTCTTATTAACGCAGCTCGGCGGATATCTCTTTCATTTGGTCTTAACGGACCACCCGCATACTGCTGTAAAAAACCCGGTTGGGTTAGAATCATTAATTCATTTAAAATTGTTTTGGAAATGTTTTTTATTAACCCCATATCGATTCCTAGACGAACATCTGACAAGCATCTCGCGGCTTCCTTAGATTCTAAAATTCTACTGTTCTCTAGTACTCCTAAGGAACGGTACACCCTATCTTCTAATTCTATGTTTAAAGTTTTAGCTAATGCGTCGCGAGCAGACCTTTCCTGGGAAATTAATTGTCTTACTACGCTTTTTAAATCTTCAACTATATCTTCCTCAGACTTACCAAGTGTTATTTGGTTAGATATTTGAAATATATTACCTAAAGCCTCGCTACCTTCACCATAGATTCCTCTGACCACTAATCCCAATTGATTGATCGCCGGTATGATCCGACTCATTTGTTGGGTTAAAATAAGGCCAGGTAAATGCATCATCACTGACGCCCTCAAACCAGTACCAACATTGGTTGGGCAACTAGTTAAATAACCAAACTTTTCGTCAAAAGCATAATTTACATTTTTTTCTACCCAATCATCAACCTTTCCGGCAATAAATAGGGCTTCTGTTAATTGAAATCCTGGAAATAAGCATTGTATCCTAATATGGTCTTCTTCATTAATCATAATGCTTATCTCTTCATTCTCAGAAAGTAAGCATGCACCATGATTTGAATCTTCCGCTAAATGAGGCGAGATTAAATGCTTTTCTACCAGGACCCTTTTTTGCAATGGTTGCAGCTCATCTATTTTTAAAAATTCATATTCACCTAAATCATTTAAAGGTTCGTGATTTAGTATTTCTTTAATAGATGAAATAACCCCATTTGCTTCCTCATTAGTTATAAGTGTCGGAAAAGTGAACTCTTTAAAATTCCGAGCTAATCTAATCCTTGAACTCATTACAATATCGGAATCTGGACCTTCAGCACTCATCCAAGAGCTAACAGCTTGATTAAAAAATCTTTCTAATGGCAAGCTATTCCCCTCCCTCTTGACTCTCTATCATTTGACTTTCAAGCGTACGAATTTCATCTCTCACTTCGGCAGCTTTTTCAAATTCCTCATTGTTGACTAAATCTTTGATTTTCTGCTTTAATTCTTCAATTGTTTTTCGCAGATGGATACTTCCACCTATTCTTTTTGGGATTTTTCCTCGATGATCTGTATTACCACTATGAACTCTCTTTATCAGTGGAATCAATTGATCCTTAAAGGTTTCATAGCAACTTGCACAGCCAAAACGGCCTACTTTTACGAATTGTTGAAAGGTCATTGAACAGTCATTGCACTGTAATACTTCTTGAGGTTTAAAAGCATCTTGAGGAGAGGGTGTAAACTTGGGTTCTACATTTAACAACCCTGCAAGTAAATTGTTGATTGAAAAACCAGGTGCCCCATTCAATAAAAACATTTCACCTTTTTCATGGGCACATATTTCACACAAGTGGAATTCAGTTTTTTCAGCATTTATGATTTTTGTAAAGTGGAGTGTTGCAGGTCTTTGATTACATTCTTGGCAAATCATCCTTTCACCTCGCCAACTAACTGTTATTTATATTTAAGTGTCGTTAACATTGCCTTTAACATTCGAGCCCTTAATTCATCCCGATACGGAAGATCTATGTATAATACCGAACGATCAATGACACTTAACATAATTTTAGCTTCTCTGCTATTAATAATTTCCTCTTCAACGAGCCGATAAATGACATCTTCTGCGTTGCTTTGGGAAATCCGTCCCTTAATAATTGAAATTAATAAATCAATGAGATGAACAAAATCACTAGTTTTCACCTTGATGATTCGAATGTATCCACCACCACCACGTTTACTTTCTACTAGATAACCTCTTTCTTCAGTAAATCGAGTATTAATTACGTAATTTATCTGGGAAGGTACACATTGAAACTTGTCGGCAATTTCATTTCTTTTTATCTCAACTATTTCTTTTTCGCTCAACTCCAAAACCGTCTTCAAATAATCTTCAATTATGTCCGAGATATTCCTCATCTAACCTCCCCCATCCTGACTTTGACTATATTTGACTTTAATTATACATGATAGTATTTAACTTTTGCAATTAATTGAACCATTAATCTATTGTTTCCATTTGACTAGTTCTCAAACTATTTTGAACAAAAAAAAACAACCCAAAGGGTTGTTTCTGATTTTCCCGGCAACGTCCTACTCTCACAGGGGGGAGGCCCCCAACTACCATCGGCGCCGAAGCTTAACTTCCGTGTTCGGCTTCGGGACGTC
>CALCRD010000146.1 GCA_937894355.1 uncultured Bacillus sp. | reverse complement strand
GAAATAGTAGTGGAACCACTTCAACGATTGTCATTGGTACCATTCTTGAATTGACAGTTCCAAGTGAAATCCGTTTTAAAAGTACTGCGATTGGTTTTCATGAAGTGACAATTCCGAGGGAAATTCCGGAGTTATCACTAAGAGTAGTTGATACCCGAGGACAAGGGTTTCAGTGGAGAATTAAGGCAAGGGCGCTCACCCCTTTGACATCAAGTGGAGGGTATACAATTGACCCCACAGCACTCATCTTTGTAGATGCAAATCAAGTAAGTTATTTAAAAGATGAAACACTAATTTATGAAGGTCAAACCGGTGTTAATCAGGAGACGACTATTACTTGGAATGATAATGAAGGGTTGCTATTAAGAACGATTCCTAGCAATGTAAAAATTGATTCGGAATATTCAACAACGATAAATTGGACTTTAGAAAATGCACCATAAATGTTTTCATAATTCTTTTTAAACAAATACTAAAAGGGAGGTAAAAGTTGTGCGTGTATCTAAATGTGTTCTTATTGTTTTTGTTGTGATTTTGTCCGTTACACTTTCAGCACAAGCATTTTTGGCGGCTTCAGTTGGAACTTCGAATGCTAAAATAGAGTTTTTTGAGGACACCAGTGTTCCACCTGTTTTAGATCCTGATAATCCTACATTGCCATATGATCCTGGGGGAGGAACAGGTAATGCCGGTCCTTTAAGTCTTGACTATGTATCTAATTTAGAATTCTGGCAACAAAAAGTTTCTTTACAAGATGAAACCTACAATTCATTCACGTTAAAACCTTTTATCCAAGTGACAGATAAGAGGGCGAATCCAACCGGCTGGCATGTTACCGTAAAAGCATCCCCTTTTACAAGTGCAAGTACACATCAATTGTCTGGTGCTTATATGATATTTAATAATGGTGAAACGCTCTCTGATCTTGGAGCGATGTATGGTAAGCCAATCGCTGTTCCATTTACGCTGTATACTGATAATCAATCGGTTAAAGTTGTATCTGCAAATCCAAACGAAGGTCGAGGGTCATGGATTACGAGATGGTATCCAAGTAATCCATCCACAGCAACAACAAATGATAACGTTACATTAACTGTCTACGGTGGTACGATGAAAGCTGAAGCTTACACCTCAACATTAACATGGACATTAACTGATGCTCCATAAAAAATAACTAACTATGTCTCGGAAAATAGGGGAATCTATTCTTCGAGACATTTCTGTTTTTCGAAACTGTTATAGAGGGTGCATACTATGAAGAAACTTGCAAAAGCGAAAATATTAGTTTTATTGCTTCTTCTTTTATATCCTTTTAATTTATCCGCGGTCTCAGCGAATGATGAGACGGTTGGTTATTCAGTAAGAGCTATTATCCCAGAGAATCAATTGAATCGTGAAGTCACCTATTTTGATTTACGTGTTGAACCAAATCAAAAACAAGTGATTAATGTGGAAATCCTCAATAGTTCTCAAGAAGATATCGAAATAGATATCCACATCACAAATCCAATCACGAATAGTAATGGATTAATTGATTACACAAATGTTGAGGCAAAGCCAGAGGAAAGTTTAAAAATCCCAATTATAGAAATCGCTACTGTTGAAGAAAAGACGGTTTCTATCCAAGCTGGGAAATCGGTGATTTTACCTATTTATTTAGAAATACCAAAAGAAGAATTTTTAGGAATTATTCTCGGTGGAATTTATTTTGAGAAAAAAATGGATAAGGATGAAGGAAAGAAAAAAGAGGGAGTTCAAATAACAAATAAGTATTCCTATGTAATAGGATTAAAATTAAAGGAATCAGATAGAGAAGTTGAACCTGACCTTTTATTAAAATCGGTAAAACCAGCCCTGGTCAATTACCGAACAGCAGTAATAGCCAAAATCCAAAATTCTGCACCGACAATTGCAGAAAAATTGGCGATAAATGGAATTTTGTATAATTCTAAAGGCAAAGAGGTTAGAAGAATCGAGGTAGAAAACTACCGAATGGCTCCTAATTCTTCAATGGATTTCGTCATTGATTGGGAAAAAAAAGAACTTAAGCCAGGAAAGTATACTTTATCAATGCATGCCAATTCGGGAATGCAAAATTGGGATTGGGAAGACGAGTTTACTATTCCTAAGGAACAAGCACAATTATTAAATGAAGAAGCAATTGAAATTAATAAAGATTACTCATTAGCAATTTATTTGGGTTTTTCACTCATTGTTTTAATTTTATTAAGTATTATTGTGTGGTTAGTAAGAAGAAATAAACAACTTAAGGGTAAATAGTAAAAGGCACCATACAGAAGAAAAATTGGATGGGCCTTTTACTATTGACGGGCAAGCGTGGTTTTATTGGTATATTATTTTTCGGAGAGGTCGATTTGGAGAAGGTAGTCAACTCGCTTTTTACAGTAAAGTGATATTTTGGAAGAACTGGAGGAATGGGCGATGAACATTGAAGAAGTTCGCGAAGCGTTAATCGAATGGGAAAATTTGAGCGGAGATAAGAAAAACCGTGCTGAATACGAGGCAAGATTGAAGGAACTGCGTGATCAATTGAGCAATCTCCAGGGCTATCATCGCAAGGGCAAGGAAGAAGGTGTAAAGGAAGGTCTAAAAAAAGGTTTAAAAGAAGGAAGCAAAAACATTGCCAGGAACTTGCTGAAAAAGGGGTTTTCACCGGCGGAAGTAGCCGACCTAACTGAATTATCTTTAAAGGAAATCCTAGATCTTTAGTTTGCTGGACTCCTTTTTGTTTTTATAAAATCCTAAATTTGAATAATCCTAATGCGTTTTTTACCATTGGCGTTTTTAAAACTTTTCCTTCTCAAAAATTATGATTGAACTTGTTGATTGAATGTACTCATTCTCACAAGTCGTTTACATCCAAAAGCTAAATTATCGTTCTGAATTCAGCAAACTGAGTCATGTTTTTGGTTCTATTGAAAGCATTCCTACTCATACAGTGAAAGAGGGACAAATGTACACCGCAACGGACTAATCCATAGCTTCTTCTCTAAGAGAAAATCAATAAATACAGTGATGAATCATGCCTTCCCTCCCTTAGTCGAAACCCAGGTATAACCAGTTTCTGCAAAAATTTTGGCTATCATCACCCAATGGTGGATATGTGAAGAATTAACAAAGATTTCCTAGATGTACCTGCTTTGTAACAGTGGTCTATTATTTTAGGGGTAGTTTAATATTATGACAATTTTGTAAGCTTCTAATGATTAGTTGCATAATTATTTGTTAAAAATGTTCGCAATGAGGAGAGGAGAGAAATATATGGACTCTAAAGATACTTCTAACATGGGTAAATGCCCGGTAACACACGGTGGTGCTACTAGCAACAAACCAAGTGGTACGGCAAATAGAGACTGGTGGCCAAACCAGTTAAATTTGAATATTCTCCAACAGCATGACCGAAAATCTAATCCTATGGGGGAAGATTTTGATTATCGAGAGGAATTTAAAAAGTTAGACTACTATGCCCTTAAACAGGATCTTCATACTTTAATGACCCTCAATCAAGATTGGTGGCCTGCTGACTATGGACATTATGGTCCTTTATTTATTCGTATGTCTTGGCATGCTGCAGGTACTTATCGTACAGGCGACGGTCGTGGTGGTGCAGGAACTGGCGCACAACGTTTTGCTCCAGTAAACAGTTGGCCTGACAATGGCAATCTCGATAAAGCTCGTCGGTTACTATGGCCGATTAAGAAAAAGTATGGTAATAAGATTTCTTGGGCTGACTTGCTGGTACTAGCAGGTAATGTTGCTATTGAATCAATGGGCGGAAAAACATTTGGTTTTGGTGGAGGACGTGCAGACATTTGGCATTCTGAAGAAGATACTTACTGGGGAGCTGAAACTGAATGGCTAGGTGATAAACGTTATACAGGAGATCGTGATCTGGAGAATCCACTTGCTGCCGTTCAGATGGGACTAATTTATGTTAATCCAGAAGGTCCAAACGGGAATCCAGATCCGCTTGCAAGTGCTCGTGACATTCGCGAAACCTTTGCGCGTATGGGAATGAACGATGAAGAAACAGTTGCACTAATAGCAGGAGGCCATACTTTTGGTAAGGCACACGGTGCAGGAGATGCTGCTCATGTGGGTCCAGAGCCAGAGGCTGCTCCGATTGAAGCACAAGGCCTAGGTTGGTTAAGTACACATGGAACCGGTAAAGGACATGACACAATCACTAGCGGTATTGAAGGGGCATGGACTGCTAATCCTACACAGTGGGATAATGGTTATTTTGATTTATTGTTTGGATATCAATGGTGGCTTACGAAGAGTCCGGCAGGTGCCTATCAGTGGCTTGCTGTAAACCCTGATGAGAAGGATCTTGCACCGGATGCTGAAGATTCATCAATTCGTGTTCCGACTATGATGACCACCGCGGATATGGCATTACGTTATGATCCAGAATACGAAAAGATTTCTCGCCGTTTCCATGAGAATCCAGAAGAGTTTGCAGATGTATTTGCTCGTGCATGGTTCAAATTATTGCACCGGGACATGGGACCGCGTGCAAGATATTTAGGTCCAGAAGTTCCAGAAGAACTTAATTGGCAAGATCCTGTGCCAGCTGTTGATTATGAATTAACAGATACAGAAGTAGCTGAGCTAAAAACAAAAATCCTAGACTCAGGGCTTACAATTAGCGAGTTAGTAACTACTGCTTGGGCTTCCGCAAGTACCTTCCGGGGCTCAGATTATCGTGGTGGTGCTAATGGCGGGCGAATCCGTCTTGCTCCACAGAAGGATTGGGAAGTTACTCAGCCGGAACAACTAACAAAGGTACTTAATGTACTTGAATTCATTCAAAGTCATCTTGATAAGAAAGTTAGCATCGCCGATTTGATTGTATTAGGCGGTAGTGC
>CALCRD010000145.1 GCA_937894355.1 uncultured Bacillus sp. | reverse complement strand
TGACTCATGAGGCAACCGTTCTTATGTATGCGAAAAAGTCCCAATCGTGCCGTCCGTTATTGCTTAGTTTTGATCCTGCTCCCTGCAGGTGGGTGTTCTGTTCCAAGTCGGGTAAGTCCAATACGGAAAAAGGCATTTACGTAACTTGAAAACTCCAAACTCCCAAAGTTAAAATGTTAGGTCAAAACATTCGCCTTATCAACTAACACATCAGGACTTTTTCTATTAACTAGATACTATCATAGATCGATTAAACTTTCAAGAAACAACAAGGTGTAATTACTTGTTTGCTTTTACAGTTAAACCCAAGTTTAGCTCTTTAAGTTGTGCTCCACTAACCTCAGATGGAGCATTGGTTAATAGACAGCTAGCACTTGCTGTTTTCGGGAATGCAATGGTGTCACGCAGATTAGTGCTACCAGCTAAAAGCATTACAAGACGGTCTAAACCTAAAGCAATTCCGCCATGTGGAGGTGTTCCATATTCAAACGCTTCAAGCAAGAAACCAAATTGTTCTCTTGCTGCTTCCTCAGTAAAGCCAAGAATAGAGAACATTTTTTCTTGAACTTCGCGTTCGAAAATCCGCAGTGATCCTCCACCTAACTCATAACCGTTTAACACAATATCATATGCCTGTGCATGAACTTTGGCTGGATCTGAATCCAATAAAGCTAAATCTTCGCGAGCTGGCATTGTGAACGGGTGATGTGCTGAATAATAACGGCCATCTTCTTCAGAATACTCAAGTAACGGCCAATCTGTTACCCAAAGGAAATTGAATTTGCTTTGATCAATTAGCTCTAATTCTTTACCAAGCTTCATCCGTAAAGCTCCAAGGGAATCAGCTACGATGCTCTTTTTATCAGCAACAAACATGATTAGGTCACCTAATTCAACACCCAATGCTGATTTGATTTGAGCTTGTTCGTCTTCAGAAACAAATTTAGCGATAGGCCCTTTTAAGCCATCTTCTTCAGCTTTAAACCATGCTAAACCTTTTGCACCGTATACAGCGACAAATTCTGTTAGCGCATCGATATCTTTACGTGAATAACGTGCTGCTCCGCCCTTAACATTAATCGCTTTAACTTGACCACCGTTAGCGATTGGACCACTAAATACTTTAAATCCGGAATTTTTTAATATCTCCGAAAGATCAACAAGCTCCAGGCCAAATCTTGTGTCTGGTTTATCAGAACCAAAACGTCCCATTGCTTCGTCCCAAGTCATACGTGGTAATGGAAGAGCAACCTCTACGCCTTTTACTTCCTTCATGATTTTTGCCATCATATTTTCAGTAAGAGACATAATTTCTTCTTGACTCATAAAACTAGTTTCGATATCGATTTGCGTGAATTCAGGCTGACGGTCAGCACGTAAATCTTCATCACGGAAACAGCGAGCAATTTGGTAATAACGTTCAATCCCACCAACCATTAATAGTTGTTTAAAGATTTGCGGTGATTGTGGCAATGCGTAGAATTCACCAGGATGAACTCGGCTCGGTACTAAATAGTCACGTGCTCCTTCAGGTGTGCTTTTTGTTAAAATTGGTGTTTCAACATCAAGGAATCCTTCTTGGTCTAAATAGTCACGCATTGATTTTGTTACTTGATAACGCATTTTTAATGTTTCAAACATTTGTGGACGACGCATATCTAAATAGCGATATTTCAAACGTACATCCTCAGACACATCTGTTTTTTCTCCGATTTGAAATGGCGGTGTTTTTGATTCATTGATAATCGTAATTTCCTCTGCAAGAACTTCAATCTTACCTGTTTTGAGGTTTTCATTGATCGTTTCTTGTGCTCTAGAGATAACTGTTCCTTTAATATCAAGGACATATTCTGAACGAACCTTATCAGCTATTGCCAATGCTTCACTTGATCCATCTGGATTAAATACAACTTGAACAATCCCCGTACGGTCACGTAGGTCGATAAAAATAACCCCACCTAAATCGCGGCGTTTTGACACCCAACCCTTAAGTGTTACCTTTTCTCCTATTGCAGTTTCTGGTACATCTCCACAAAAAAACGTTCTTCCAAACATGTTAATCCTCCTCATAATAAAAGCGCACGACTGTTTATCGACAACTAGACTGGTGCCACCCGACTCAGTAAAAAACACAAGAAACGGTTTCACTTCACTAGGTCTGGTCGCTGTAGCTAGGTTTCTTTTTACAAAAAAATGGTTTTAAAAAGTTCTAGTGCTTGGCAAGTTTTCAGAGTGACTTCAAAATTGTTAAGCACCTGAAGCTGGAAACTAGTTTATTTTTGAATTAACCCTTTAAAGGTTTCGATGAATGTGCCAAGGTCAATTTCTGTTTGTTGTCCTGTGGCCATATCTTTTAGATTAATTTTGTTTGCATTAAGCTCGTCGTCACCTAAAACGGCTACGAATTTTGCTTGCAGGCGATCGGCGGCTTTAAATTGCGTTTTAATTTTCCGATCCAAGTAATCTCTTTCGGCTTTGAAGCCAGCAGTGCGCAGCTGGTGTAGTAGGGTCACTGTGTAATCCTTGGCGGCATCACCAAGTGAAACAAGATAGCAATCAATGCCTTCCTCGATTGGAAGCTCTACGCCTTCAGCATTTAAGGCAGCTAGGAATCTTTCAATACTTAAGGCAAATCCGATTCCTGGTGTTTCAGGTCCGCCGATTTCCTCAACAAGGCCGTTGTAACGTCCACCGCCGCATAGTGTGGTAATGGCACCGAAGCCTTCGGCATTACTCATTATTTCAAAGGCAGTATGGTTATAATAATCGAGACCACGAACTAAATTTGCATCTAGTTCAAACGGAATATCTAGTGCTGTTAAGTATTTTTGGACTTTCTCGAAGTATTGTTTAGATTCCTCATTCAAGTGGTCAATGATTGATGGCGCTGATTTCATCAACTCATGATTGCGGTCCTGTTTACAGTCAAGAATTCGCATTGGATTTTTCTGTAAACGGTTTTGACAATCGCCACAAAATTCAGCAATTCGCGGTTGGAAATGATTCATCAAGGCTTCGCGGTGACTTTCTCGGCTTGGTTTATCACCAAGACTATTGATGACAAGCTTTAGCTTTGTTAAACCTAGCTCTTTATACAAATCCATTGCCAATGCAATAACTTCGGCATCAATGGCTGGATCGGAGCTGCCTAGTGCTTCAATACCAAATTGAACAAATTGCCGGAATCTTCCTGCTTGAGGACGTTCATAGCGAAACATTGGTCCAGTATAGTAAAGTTTGACAGGCTGTGTGGCTTGACCAAACATTTTATTTTCTACATAAGATCTTACTGTTGAAGCAGTTCCTTCTGGGCGAAGTGTTAAGCTTCTTTCACCGCGATCCTCAAAGGTATACATTTCTTTTTGAACGATGTCGGTTGTATCGCCAACGCCACGTTGAAATAATTCTGTGTGTTCGAATATCGGTGTCCGAATTTCCTGGTACTGATATCGTTCACACAATTCTCTTGCCTTTTTTTCGATTAGCTGCCATTTCTCCACTTGGCCGGGGAGAATGTCTTGAGTTCCTCTGGGAATTTGAATAGCCATCTTTTTCCTCCTTAACCCTTCCACTATTGCTTTTTTTAGGGGCTGCGAAAAACCCACTGATGGAAGTTACATTTTATGTATGAACACAAAAAGACCCCCGTCCCTTGTTAACTAATAACAAAGGGACGAGAGTCATATATTTTATCCCGTGGTGCCACCCTAGTTGAAGCCAAAAAAATAGCTCCCTCTTTAACAGTTAACGCCTGCAAACGTCCATCTCCTATTAAGGAAAATATCCTTTTCAGAGAGAATCCTACTGAGTGTTCATTCATTAAGGCATCATGTAGAAATGCTTTCAGCCAAGGCATTTCTTCTCTTTTCATGTGGTTCTTAATTACTCTTCTCGATCATCGGTTCAAAACTTATTTTTCATTTTATCTATATAATCATAAAGAGCATTAATCTGATTGTCAACACTTATTCATTGACTTTATTAAACTTGTCTGTTGATTTCCGTTCCAGGCACTTCGCGCACCTTAGGGCGGTCGGGAAGCCTCCTCGGCGCTAAGCGCCTGTGGGGTCTTCCCTGACCTACTCCTCCCGCAGGAGTCTCGCGCCTTCCACTCCAATCAACATAAGTGTATAAAGTAATCAATGAGCCTTAACAGTGATTTTTCATTACGAACGGTCCAATTGTTTTTTTAATTTTTTTACATCGCCAAGTGTCAGGCCAAATTCAGCGGCTAGCTCAAAAGTTGTGTTTTTTGGTTCACTTTGGATAAAATCATGAAAATCTACACCAAACAATTGATTTTCACCTTCAACGGCGGACATACCCTTATTGCTAAATCTCATATCTGCTCACCCTCCACTAATTATTTCTTTACTATTCTTTCCATCGATTTTAAAAATGTTTCATAATTTTACGATTTGAATTATTTTTTCTGCCTAAAATGGAAAAGAGCATGATTTTCGAAGTGTAGTTCGTTAAAATAGAGGTATCTTTGTCAGAAAGGATGGTGCTGTTTGAGAAAAAAAACGCCATTAATAGCCATTATTTGTTTCTTTCTCTTTTTTTCCGGGTTACCACCAATGGGAATAACTAGTGCAAACAGCAGTAATTCAATCACGATTAAATCTAATCAAACAAATGTAAGGAGTGGACCGAGCTTAAGCTATCAAAAGATAGGACAAGTTCATAATGGGGATTCTTTTACGATAGTGAAGGAAGATGGCGATTGGATCCAAATTCAGCTTTCTAATGGGAGCAAAGGTTGGGTTGCCAATTGGCTGGTAACCTATGATAAAAAACAATCCCAAACTACTTCAAATTCATTTGAAAAAGGGGCAACTGGAATCATCAATGCTAGTGGATTACGAGTTAGAAGTGGCCCAGGCACAAACTACAAAGTTGTCGTGACTTTTGATAAAGGGCAAGCGGTTGAAATAACCGATACTGAGGGAAATTGGTTAAAAATACATAGCAATATTGCGGATGGTTGGGTGTCTCAAGACTTTGTGACGGCCTCAAAGACTAACAGTCAGAATGCCACCAAAGGTACTAATCAAAAAGTAGCATCCTCAAAAACGGATACAGGGACAATCACAGCAGACACATTACTTGTCCGAAGCAAACCCTCAAGTAATGGTGAGGTAGTCGGAAAAGTGTATAAAGGTAATGCTTTTACAATCCTTTCAGAGGAAAATAACTGGACGAAAATTGAATATAAATCGGGTAAACAAGGTTGGGTCGCTTCTTGGTACATGAAAAAAGCCTCAACTTCAACAGCCATTTCTTCTGGAGCTGATCTGCAGGGTAGCACAGTGGAAATTTTGCATAACGGTACCAATATCAGAAAACAAGCCAATGCTCAGTCTG
>CALCRD010000144.1 GCA_937894355.1 uncultured Bacillus sp. | reverse complement strand
TAGTACCACAATATTACATTTTGTTACACAATAGTTGGAATTTTTTATTTTTTTGTGAAAAATAAAGAACGGGTGCAAAAAACGTTTGTTTTTCTCACCCGTTCTTATCTAATTGATGTTTCCTGATTTCACAATAATAGGTAATTATAACATCATATTACAACTAGTAAACTTTATCCCAAATCGAGCTGATAGCACGCTACCGCCTCTACCTGTATAAAGCCCTCTTGGATATATAATGCTTTGGCTCTTTCATTCTCTGCATTTACACAAAGGACAGTCCTGTCAAAGGATTTCTCCTTTGCAAAAAATAATGCCTTTCTTAATAAGAATCTTCCTAACCCTCTGCCCTGGTACTCTGGGATTATGGCAATGGGTCCTATATTCATAATTGGTGTGGATTCATATTCATCGGCAGAACTCCTGATTACTCCTACGGGTTTTTCCTTATGAAACAGGATCATTAATCCGCCTTCTATGTAGTCCTCCTCTGAAATCATTTTTGTCACCATTTCTGGAGTGATAGGCGTTTCACTTCCTTGGAGCTTTGAAAAAGCTTCATTTCTAATCTTGCACCAAGTTTCTTCGTCTGTTCCAACTCTAAAAGGTTTAATCTCATAATTCTCCGGCAGGCTAAACTCAGGTACCATGAATTCCTCTCTAACAAGCAAAAAAGAGTATCTTTCTACAGAGAAATTCAATTTTTGTATTATATGCTCCAAATTCCCGTTTTCCACCGGAACAAATATAAACAATTTATCAAGGCCTTGGGTATGATTTAATATTGCTTGCAGTAGGATTTGATAATAGTCAATTTGATTAAATTCTGAATGAAAGATGCGAAAGCGAGCCTTTTTTCCTCTTTTATGATAATCATTAATAATAAGCGATGCGGCAGCTACAATGCCCCCCTGCTGATTGGTCACTATATACGTGGGATTTTCCTCGTTAGGTTCGAAATTTTTAAGATCCTCATCATACAAATAAGAATCATCAATTTTGTTTTTGTGTTTTTTGCAGTACGTTACGAAATCAGCCACTCTATTGTTTTGTAAGAACTCAACTTTCATATGTGATTATCCTCCTAAATTCCTCGTTGTTTTAATTGTTCCTTGCTTATTTTCTAGCCTTTTGGTATTTCAATTATTGTTTGGGATTTTTCTAATTATCTAGGAAATATCTTGTCCTTATTTCTATATGTATTCCAAAAATATATACTAAAAAAATATCCATTATAAAAATTTCACTATAAATGGGAGTAATTATAAAGATCCTACCTTATATTAAGCGTTAAAGTTGTAATTTTCCAGTCATCTTCTAACAAGCTATACTTAATTATGCTAAACTTAATCTAAATAAAAACATTTTTCGATTTTTTCTCCAAAAACAATGCGGATCATCAAGAAATAAACTCCAGGTGTAAAGTTATTATTTCAATATACATAAGGAGGATTTAAGAGTGGATAATTTCGCAGAACAAATAAAAGCTATATCTAGTAGAATTGAAAAATTGAGAAATACTATTGAAACTGAGGAAGCGACAAAAACTTCAGTTATTATGCCGTTTTTCCAAATTCTAGGTTATGATGTCTTTAATCCTGAGGAATTCACTCCAGAATTTGTAGCAGATGTTGGAATAAAAAAAGGAGAAAAGGTTGATTATGCAATTATTAGTGATGGAAAACCAGTAATCTTAATTGAGGCAAAGCCTATTAATGAAAATCTTCAAAAGCACGACTCTCAACTGTTTAGATATTTTGGTACCTCTACAGCAAAGTTTGCCATTCTAACTAATGGAATTATTTACAGGTTTTACACAGATTTAGATGAGCAAAATAAGATGGATTCTTCACCATTTTTTGAATTTAATATTCTTGATATTAAAGATAGTAGCCTGCATGAATTAGCAAAATTTAAGAAGACTAGTTTTGATTTGGAGAAAATTTTCACTTCAGCATCTGAATTAAAATATTTAAATAAACTAAAAAAATTTTTAAGTGAACAATGGGAAAATCCATCTGAAGAGTTTATCAGGTTTTTGATAGGCCAAATATATGATGGAGTAAAGACTAAAAATACGATTGATCGATTTGAACCCATTGTAAAAAAGGCTTTTAAACAGTTTATTAATGAATTAGTGAGCGATAAAATCAAGGCAGCTTTAAAAACAACAAATACTGAAAACGAACAGCAAGATGAAACGAAACCTTCTGACACTGAGGTTAACAATAAAGAAGAATCGCAAGTACATACTACTGAAGAAGAAATTGAAGGTTTTGCAATTGTAAAGTTATTAATAAAAGATGTTATTGATGAAGACCGTATATCCCACCGTGATAATTTAAGTTACTTTAATATCCTAGTAGATAATAGTATAAGAAAATGGGTTTGTAGACTTGGATTTAATACTTCTAATAAATATGTTCAATTTAATGACGAAGATCGAACATTTATTAATATCGAAAAAATATCTGATATATCAAACCATAAAGAAAAACTTGTAGAAGTTGCTAGAAAGTTCATCTAATACTTTTGAATAAATAACTGAAAGGTGTCGGACACATGTCTGGCACCCTTTTTATTGAAATAATCTATATTACCTTTGAGTTAGCCCAATCTTTTAATCAAAATTGACTTCTACCCCACAATCACCCCAACTTCCCCAAACCCCTTGGTTTTTCTAAAGTTCATATTGTGCTGGAAGTTGGTCA
>CALCRD010000143.1 GCA_937894355.1 uncultured Bacillus sp. | reverse complement strand
ACTACGCCCCTTGTGGACTCTCACCACAGATTGACGGCATGCCCGTCGTACAAGCTAAAGACCGGAAGTTGAACTTCCGGTCTTTTCTTTATCTAACAAACCTCCAACTTCAATGCTCAATATTTTCTCAGCCCTTCGATAATAAATTAATAATAACAAAGTAACGTCCAAAGCCTTGAAATAGTGTCCATTTCTGTAACTTCATGTATAACAAAAGGATGCAAGTTTACATGCTTTGAGTATTTATCTTCCTCCTTTAATTTGTTATCATCTGCCTAGAGGAAGCTCAACCCAACTATCTGGAGACAAAACCGCCTTACTATAAGACCATGATAATTCTATTCTTGCAAATCGTAGACTACCTTTTATCTTATCAAAAAATACCCATTCTATAAATTCGTCACTTCTTCATAAATAACCCCAATAACCCGAATCCTACGGGCTAGCCGGTATTTGGCGTACCCTTTGCAAATAAGGCTAACTTAGCTGACTTTTCAAGAATCCGCAGGGCTTGCCCTGCGTGAGCGTCAAGCATTACTCGCTGATTAAATCCATACCAATCTCAGAACTTTCAAAATTATAATATGGTATATCTTACAAAAGCATAAAAAAACTCTTGACCAACACGCACTGGATGCGTATAATATAGAAAGATGGTGTTCCCCATTGAAACGACGTCGCTTAATTAAAATGCTTCTTAAGGCTGGATTCCAAATCAAGCGATATGGATCAAATCATGATATTTACAATTACGGCTCGAAGACGATCCCAGTTCCAAGACATACAAAAATTAATGAGGGAACTGCTAAAAAGCTCTTAAAGGATGCGGGGATTGAATAGCACCGCATCCTTTAACGAACATTGAAAGGGGTTAATACAATGACAATAGTATATCCGATTTTGTTGACTCCGGCAAAAGAAGGAGGATTTGATGCTTCTGTCCCAGATCTATTAGGAGTTCATACCCAGGGAAAAGATCTGGCCGAAGCTATTTTTATGGTTCGAGATGCTATCGGCATGTATCTCCTCTACGAACAAGATTCCGGGCGTACAATTCCTGCCCCCTCAGATCCTAAGAGCATTAAAACCGATACAGAACAAATTCTCACCTTAGTTGATCTTGATTTAGATGCTTACCGTCGTCGCCACGACAACCGAGCAGTTCGAAAAAACGTAACGTTACCAAGCTGGCTGAATGAACTTGCTGAGCAAGCAGAAATTAATTTCTCCCTAATCCTACAGGAGGGCTTGAAAAAACGCCTAGATGTTCATGACATCTAACCCAAATGAATAATAAGCACATATTGTGCCTTTAAAAATACTAATTCCCGTCCCAAAGTTTGAGACGGGAATTATCTTCATAAGTAACTGTAGCGAGCTATCTATCTACTAATCCCAAAAACGCCTTCAAGCGCGGATGGCTTGGCGCGGAGAGCACCTCCCGGCTCATACCTTCCTCAACCACAACCCCCCGGTCCATAAAGACTACCCGATCCGCAACATCCCGGGCAAAACCAATCTCATGGGTCACCACCAGCATCGTCATTCGCTCCCGGGCAAGATCCTGCATTGTCTTCAACACCTCGCCTGTAAGCTCAGGATCCAAAGCTGAAGTTGGCTCATCGAAGCAAAGCAATTCCGGATCCATAGCCAGGGCACGGGCAATTGCAACCCGCTGCTTTTGCCCACCTGAGATCTCGCAAGGATAGCTGGTAGCTTTATCCAATAGCCCTACCTTCCCCAGTAGATCCATGGCCTTCTCCTCTGCCTCGCGTTTTGAACGTCCCAAAACCTGCACAGGCGCCACCATCACATTCTCCAAAACGCTCATATGGGGAAAGAGGTTAAAGTTTTGAAAGACCATCCCCATCTTCCGGCGCATCTGCCTCAGCTCAGAATCTGATACATACTGCGCCTTTCCCTGGGTTTCCTGCACCATAGGGGACCCATCAATAGCAATGCTGCCGCGATCAATCCTCTCGAGAACATTGATGGAGCGAAGAAGGGTGCTCTTGCCGGAACCTGAGGGGCCAATCAAGGCAACCACCTCTCCTTTGGAAACCTTCAGGTCGATCCCACAGAGCACCTCAAGCTCACCGAATCTTTTATAAATCCCCTGGGCCTCAACTATAGGTACCCCTGTTTCATTCATTGTCTAAAACCCTTCCTACTCATAGTAACTGAAACGTGCTTCCACATAAGCGAGGACCTGCTCTAGCACAAAAGTCATTAAAAGGTAAAGAACCGCTGCCACGAAAAATGGTGTCACTGTGAAATCACGAATCGAGGCCACTGTAACCACACGCAGTAGATCCGAGAGGCTGATCACGTAAACTAATGCAGAATCCTTAACCAAGGTGATAGCCTCATTTCCCACAGCTGGCAACACCCGCTTGAAAGCCTGGGGCAGGATGATCCGCATCATAGTTTGAGCTTTGGTCATGCCTAGTACATCGGCTGCCTCGTGCTGTCCCCGATCTATAGACTGGATGCCCCCGCGAAAGATCTCAGCAAAATAGGCTGTGTAGTTTATAACAAAAGCCATGGCTGCCGTAGGAAAAGGATCTAGCCGAATGCCCAGATTGGGGAGTCCGTAGTAGAAGAACACCACCTGTAAAATTAGCGGGGTGCCCCGGAAAATCCAAATATACAGTTTAGTGAGGTTGCTCAAAAGCGGATTTTTACTCATCCTCAGGCCTGCAACTAACACCCCTAGTGGAATAGAAAAAACAAGGGTAATGGCGAATAACCCAACGGTTACAGAGAGCCCACCTACCATCTGGGGCATAAGTTTAATGAAATAAGCAAAGAATTCGTTCAAGGCTGCTTCCCCTTATTATAGAGGACACAGGCTGGGCCTGTGTCCTACACGTTTTCTAAAACTACTTGGCGAGAACTTCTGCGCCCTTCCCAAACCATTTATCTGCAATCTTTTGGGCTGCTCCATCTTCCATCATGGAATCCATGGCCTTTTGCAGCTCAGCCCTAAATGCCACATCGCTCTTGCGAACCCCAACTCCGAAATTCTCAGAGCCCAGATCCTGATCTAGCATGCGGAAGCTATCGGGCTTGATCATCCGATAATGGCCAAAAACACAAACGTCTACGATTACTGCGTCAAGACGGCCAATCTCCAGATCCGTCAGTGCTTTTGCATTATCAGAGTACTCGTTGAGTTTGGCTAAAGAATTTTTCACTTCCGGATGGTTGTCTAGGGCAATATTGGCGCTGGATCCACCTTGGATCCCTACCTTTTTGCCTGCAAGATCATCTAGTGTCTGAATTGTGGAATCAGCTTTGGTCACAACTACCTGTTTGTTGTCCATATAAGGATCGGTAAAGTCAAATACCTTTCGTCTATCCTCGGTGATGGTGCAGCCGTTCCAAATCAGGTCCACTTTCTTGCCATTGAGTTCCTGGCCGATAAAGTCCCAGACCACTGGCTGAAACCTAGCCTCCACACCCATTCTTTTGGCGGCTTCTTTAGCAAAGTCAATGTCGAAGCCAACAATTTCGTTCTTCTCATCCCGAAAGCCCATAGGCGGGAAGGAATCATCTAGGCCCACGATAAAGTAGCCTTTGGACTTAACATCTTCCCAAGAGGTGTCAGCTGCGGTTTTCTTGCCACATCCAGAAAGCACAGTAAGGGCGATCAATGCGGCGATAACTACGATAAGTGTCTTTCTCATCCAATTCATCTCCCTATTATTAATGATATAAGTACGCGAACATCTATATTATAGGTTAAATAGCATCTTTCGTAAAGGTGTTTTTGCCTTTTCTTTCACGGGACAGTGAAAATGTCACCAATAGGCATCAATTATTAGTAAGAAGAGCTTTCCGTTTTAGGTAAAAGGAAAAGCGGTTACCCTTTTGGGTACCGCTCCACATTTTTATTCAATTTTGTTGGAAAATAACTTTTTCTCTAGTGCTTCTCTCAAGACCTCAGAATAATTTACCTTTGCTCGCTCAGCTCTGATATTCAACCAAGCCGGCAAGGTAACATTTTTCCTTACATTCTTGCCGTAAACTATACCAAATGCATCTAAATCAACGAACAGATAAGACTTAAGACCATTTGGTTCGTCACACTCAATAGAATCTATAGAGCTAGGGGAAGGAGCCTCTCGATCAGCATCTAGCTCTTCTAAGATCCAACCGCAGGCGCATGCCATAGCATTTGCCATAGCTTCATCCAATGTATCTCCCTCTGTAACAGCTCCTGGGAGATCCGGAATAGTGACAGTAAATCCGCCTTCCTCGCAGGGATAGAAACAGGCAGGATAGACAAATCTCACAAAATCTCCTCCTTTTCATCTACATTTCATTAGGTTGCAGGCTATTAAATCAATTATTTGAGACCAGCCTGCTTAAGAATGCTATTAGCTGTTTTAATTTTCAACTCCGTTTTATGTTGAGGAATAGAAATCTTGCCAGGTTTTGAATGATGTTTATAGTAATCGTGATCGCCATTACTGTATGAATAATACCATCCATCATTTTTGATTATTTTTATTATCTCCCTAGCCGTCATTCTATCGCCTCCTATCTAAAACCTATTATAATACGCATTATGCATATTGTAAATGCCTATATCGAGTATTATAAGTCCTACAAATCCGTTCTTTTGACACTTACTAGTTACTTTGAATCAGATGTATAACACGGTTCATGAATGCATAATTTTAAGACTAATAAAATACTTACAAAACCTGAATCTAGCGTGCATGAAAAAACCGGGCACTGCCCGGTTTTATTTATCTTGACACTAAATTGTAAGTATCCTGAGCTATTATCTCCTCTTCGTTTGCACTGACCACAACCACAGGCACAGAGCCTCGGGAAATAATGCCCTCCCCTTCTTGGTTAAGCGCGGGATCAAGACTGATCCCTAAAAAGTCCAAGCCTCGGCAGACCTCATCGCGAACAGATGAGGAGTGCTCTCCCACACCTCCTGAGAAGGCCAACAGATCGATGCCTCCCATGGCTGCAGCATACGCACCTATATACTTGCGGGTACGATAAACGAAGGTAGCCAGAGCCAGCTTTGCAGCCTCATGGCCTGCCTTTGCTGCCTTGTCAACCTCCCTTAGATCCGCAGAGATACCACTTATCCCCAGCCAACCACTTTCGCGGTTTAAGATCCGATCTAGCTGGTCTGCTGTATAGCCCGCCTCACGCATCAGATAGAGCACTAAAGCCGGATCAAGATCGCCACTGCGTGTGGATTGCACAAGTCCTTCCAGAGGCGTGAGACCTGTGCTTACATCAGTGGATTTCCCATAGAGGGAGGCATTAGCTGTAGTGCCGCTGCCAAGCATGAGGGAGACTATTTTCAGATCCTCTGGCTTTTTGCCCAAGAGCTCTGCTGCCTGAGAGGTAATGGAGCGGAAGGCAATTCCATGGAAGCCATAGCGTCGAATCCGCCATTTTTTAGCCAGCTCTTGTGGCAGAGCATAAGTATAAGCCTGGGGGGGTAATGTGCCGTGATAGCCTGTATCGAACACTGCTACTTGCGGCAAATCGCCAAATAACTTACGACTGGCCTCAATCCCTGCAAGATTTGGGGGATTGTGAAGGGGCGCCAGGGGGATGTTTTCGCGGAGGGCAGCGATTACATCATCGTCCACTAGCACCGAACCTGTAAAACTTGTAGCGCCGTGCACCACCCTGTGGCCCACGGCTCCAAGCTCACCTAAATCCTGTAGCTCCTCGGATATAAGCCCGAGGCCCGCTGCGTGATCTAAGGTTGCCCCTTCCCAGCGCATCTGTTTGGCCCCTGTTATTTCCAAAAGGCTATTGGGCTGACCCACCCTCTCTAGATGTCCTGACAGATAAACTGAGCGGGCTGGAAAATCGAAAACCTTAAACTTGATGGAAGAGCCACCTGAATTGAGAACCAGTATTCTCAATACCCTCTCCCCCTCACAAGAGCTTCTCCCACAGGGCCTGATCCGGGGCAGCCAGCACATCTGCCGCTGCCAGGAGGCCCTCATCTGAGGCCACTTTTCCTGCTACCTCAACTGCCATTTGCACAGCCCCCACATCACCGCTCATCAGCAGCAGGGCTTTGCCACCCATGCCTCGAGCCAGACGCAAGTCTAAAATCTGAACAGGAGTAGCCTTGGCAGCTGCATCTGCAGCCCTGATGGCTGTGGCAACAGAGAAGGTTTCAACCAGTCCCAGTGCTGCCCTTTCTGTTGGCTCCACGCAGCCCGCTATGGCAGGGAAAACTGCCTCATGGGCATTTGCTAAAAAGAACCGATCCACCACTTCCCCCTCAGCTGCTGCCTCCCCTACCTCCAGGGCGCTATCCACAGCGCCAACAGAGCCTCCGATCACTGCCAGGAACTTCCCCGGACAGATGGAGTCTGCAGTGAGCAGTTCCACATCTGCCGCCTTCACCATTCTATCGGCAGAGCGAATCCCAATCACAATGCTTCTGATCTCCAGCATTCCAATTGCTTTTTTCAAATCTATCACCTCGCGGCCCTAATGACGATGGCCGAATCAACGCTCTCGACTTTGCCACCGATACTGGCGTGAATATTGGCACCTAGTCCCTCAAATTTTGCGATGAGCTGCCCTGCCTCAACATACTGTCCCTTCTTCACAAGGGGCTGGGCAGGTTTTCCAATATGCTGCTGGAGAGGAATTGTTACCTGTCTGGGCGAGAGTTGAACATCCTCCCAAGGTGCGGCCACATCATAGCGGGAGAGGGCTAGCCTGCCTATAAGCCTTGCAGTTGGTGTCTTGCGTCCAAAGCGCGTGCCTTTGGGCTCTGTCTCCTTGTTATGGGGATTTTTCAAGCCCCGCCTGCCAAACTCCGCCTTCAGTGCCTGGTTCACCCTGCGTGGAGAAAGCCCCATGGGACAGGCAAATAGATCGCAGACCCCGCACTCAGAACATAGCATGGCAGCTGTAAGGCCCCGGATATCCGCTGTGCCATGCCCCATAGCTCGCATGATCCGAGCCGGTTCCAGGTCGTGGCCTAATAAATACCTAGGACACAGCTCCGTGCACAGCTGACACTGGCAACACGCAGAGCTGGCTTGCCGAACGATGCTAGTGAGGGTCTGTTCCCGAAGCTTAATGGCGGGATGATCTTTTGGCAGCACAATCAATCCCTTGGTGGTTTTGGTAATAGGAGCTGTGGGATCTTTCAAGTTCCCCATAGCAGGGCCACCTTCGATTAGGGCCCAGTCCTCTGTTGTGGCTCCACCAGCATAGGCAATTACCTCATCTGCCCTCATGCCAATGGGAAAGCACCCAGTGAGGGGACGGGCAACCTCTCCTGTCACAGTGAGGTAGGTATGGGTTACAGGCCTATCCTCCAGGGCAGCTGCGATGTTGATGAGGGTCTCCACATTCAACACCACAACCCCCACCTGCAGGGGAATACCACCCTCGGGCACAGTACGACCTGTGGCCTCGTAGACTGTAACCTGCTCATCACCTGCTGGATAGAAGTTATCCAACAGGCAAAGGCCCAGCTTCACCTTTTGCAAAGCATCAATTGCCTCTTTGTGCTTCTTTTTAATGGCCACAATCGTGCGCGTAGCTCCCAAAATCTTGGCCACCTGAGACAATGTGTCCTTCAGAAGCTGGGCATTTTTGATAATTAAATGCTGGTCCACAGCCAGCAGGGGTTCGCACTCGGCAGCGTTCACAAGTAAGATCTCGGCTTTCCCACCCAATTTTACATGGGTGGGAAAACCAGCGCCGCCTGCGCCAACAACCCCTGCGCTTTCAACCTTTTTTATGAGTTCCTGCATAATCCCTCTCCTCAATAGCCGAAGGAATCGCCAATTGTAACCCGAATCTCACGGGTAAAGGTACGGGGTGTGCATACACCCTCACCTGTAGGCCCAGCCAAAGTATGAGCATACTTGCCCTCGCCGCCCACGGCTAGAGCCGCGCCTGATGCGGAGTTCACAACTAGCGCTGTCACATCCAGCGTGCGGGCGAAGCGATCTACCCGGGTCATGTCACGGGTGTGCAAAACTGCAGTATGCTTATCGCCATGCTCAGTTTTCAGTGCCAGCTCCATGCCAACATCAAAATCCGCAACTCGCACGAAAGGCAAGACAGGCATTAGCTGCTCTGTATCCACCAGCTGACTCGTGGCACCTGTCTCCATGATCGCCAGGCGGATCTTTTTATCTACAGTGATTCCGGCTTTACCCAAGATCACAGCTGCATCCTTGCCTACTAAGTCTCCAGCCAGTTTCCCATCGGGGAAGATTACCTTCTCTACCCGGCTGGCTTCAGCCGGGCTCAGCCAGTAGACCTCAGGCAGAGCGCAAAATTGCCTTTTCAGTTCATCGGCAATTGATTCCACTGCAATGATGGTTTTCTCTGCGATGCAAAGAATATTATTGTCGAAAGCTGCGCCCTCTGTGATATCCCGGGCGGCTTTCACTAGATCTGCAGTCTCATCAATTAGGACAGGTGGATTGCCAGGGCCTGCGCCAATTGCTTTTTTGCCGCTGCGCAGGGCAGCATCTACAACTGCCGGTCCACCTGTGGCCACAATTAGGCCTACAGTTGGATGAGCGCAAGCCTCGGTCACCGCCTCCATGCTACCTTTAGCTAAAGCTACCATGGTATCGGCGGGGCCACCTGCCTGGACTATGGCCCGATTCATTACCTGCATAGCATAGAGGCTGGATTTATAGCCACGGGGATGGGGACAGAAGAAGACGCCATTGCCTGAGGCAATCATGGCGATGGCATGGTTGATCACAATGGCTGTGGGGTGGGTTGTGGGCAAGATAGAGACCACAATCCCGTAGGGTCCACCTTTCACCATGCTGATCCCATAGGAGCCGATTAGAGTCTCTCGCGGTAGGTCCTCAACTCCCGGCGTGAGACGTGCAGCGTTGATATTTTTGATCTTTTTATCTTCAGGCCGGCCCAACTGTGTTTCCTCTTGGGCCATTTTTCCGAATTCTTCAGCATGATCGATCCCTGCCTGGCGGAGAACACGAACTAGCTCTTCCCTTTTGGCAAAGGGCAGAGCCATTAGTTTCTTTTGGGCTGCAATCACTGCAGCCATGGCTGAATCTATATCTTGATAAACGCCATCTTGGGATCCGGTGCTGCTTTTTACGGGCAGCGCACCCCCAGCAGCGAGATTTCGCAATACTTCCTCCACAAGGGAGGCAACTCGCGACTCATCGAATTGCATTAGCTCACCCCTTATCTATGTTCAACTGAATCTACAATGCCTACGATGGCAGCGTCAACTGGAGAATCAGCACTGACGGCCCTGCGGGCTGGATTGCCCATGGTCAAAAGCACGGTCTCTCCAACGCCTGCACCAACTGTATCCACTGCCACGATTGTTTGTCCTTCTCCCTCATAGGGGGCCACCAGCATCAGTTTAGAGCCCACAAGGGATTCTTGTTTGCGGGTGGCAACTACCGTACCTACAACTTTTCCTAGGTACATCTACTTCGCCTCCCCGACTATTTTCGCCTGCATGCCGCAGGTGATACCTATAGCATTGGCATCGTCTGTATCTAGATGCATCTCCAAGCGGAAGTTAGGTGCAACTCGCACCTGAACCTCTTGGAAAATCAGGGGCCGATCCCCTGAAATCTCAACTGAGACAAGCTGGCCATCTGTGACGCCAAATTTTTGGGCATCTTGGGGATTCATATGAATATGCCGGTTGGCGCGAATGGCCACAGGTTTTGTTACAGAGCCCCGCGGGCCCACAATTGTAATTGCAGAGGCACCATCGAGATTCCCAGATGGCCTCACTGGAGGGTTTAAGCCTAAAGTGATGGCATCGGTTCGGGAGATCTCAACCTGGGTCTGTTTGCGCAGAGGCCCTAGCACCCTCACAGGCGCGATGGAGCGCAGTTTGGGTCCTACCAGGGCCACAACCTGTTTTGAGGCAAATTCTCCTTCTTGGAACAGGTCACGGTCCACCTCAAGCTTTTGATCGGGTCCAAAAAGAATAGCCAAATCTTCAGGGCAAAGGTGGAGGTGCCGCACAGAGACCCCGATTCGGATCCCACCTGGCTCGTGATTACTGCAATTTCCATTGCAGGCGCCACAGCAGCCGGACTTTTCCTCACTCATAGCTGCCAGGACCTGCTTGGTTACTAATTCAATTAATTTCGCTTCCATTCCCTAAGCCACCTTTCTTAGGCCTTGGGCAGCATCTTCTCCAAGTCTGCATGTGGCCTTGGAATTACGTGTACTGCAATTAGCTCGCCCAGCTGCTTGGCAGCTGCGCCGCCAGCCTCAGTTGCGGCTTTCACAGCCCCTACATCGCCCCGCACCATTACAGTTACAAGGCCGGAGCCGATCTTCTCATAGCCTGTTAAGTTAACATTAGCTGCTTTCACCATGGCATCTGCTGCCTCAATTGCAGCCACCAGACCCTTTGTTTCAACCATTCCTAATGCTTCACCCATTATTAGTCAACCCCCTTAGCTTTATTAGCCTTAGCGCTACCTACCTGCGGCAGGATTTTCTCGACGTCAGTATGTGGCCGTGGAATTACGTGAACAGCAATCAGCTCGCCCAGCTGTTTAGCAGCTGCGCCACCAGCTTCAGTTGCGGCTTTCACTGCTCCCACTTCGCCTCGAACCATTACAGTTACCATTCCGGAGCCGATTTTCTCATAACCTACAAGACTTACCTGGGCTGCTTTCACCATTGCATCTGCAGCATCAATTGCAGCAATCAAACCTTTGGTTTCAATCATTCCCAATGCATTACCCATAGTTTTCGCCTCCCTTTCTTAATCCTGACCCAGCATGGGCTCTATTTCCGGAGCTGGCCGGGGAATTAAACGCGCAGCATAAACGCTTGTTAGTCTCTTGCATGCAGCTTCTGCTGCCTCCATGGCTGCCCGCACAGCTCCTACCTCACCGCGAAACTTCACCACTACCAGGCCACTGCCTTTGGTGGTTTCCCAGCCTGCTACCTGTACATCTGCTGCCTTGGTGGCCGCATCTAGGGCCTCCATGGCTGCAGCGAGCCCCACTACCTCAACTAAACCTACTGCCTCTCCCATGTGTCACCATCCTTTACTTTTCCATTTCAGAAAGAACCCGGCGTGTGATCTGGCCTACCAGATCTCGCAGGGAGTCTTCTTCAGTTTGAGGACTGCTTGTCTCGCAAATTTCGCAGTCGTGGCACCCGGGGTTCTTGCCCACAACACCTAGTTTTTCCCGCACTTCCATCAGCTTTTTCACCTGATGTTTTGGGATCTCCAGCTCTTGACCTAGCTGTCTGGCAACTAAGCTAATCTTTGCAAAGTGCTCCATGGTCTCCATTTTGAAATAGGCGTTGAACAGATCTGTGCCCACAGTGAGGGCACCGTGGTTTGCCAACAGTACTGCATCGCAGCCTGTGAGGTATTCCATAATTGCATCAGGAATCTCCTCTGTAGAGGGAGTTCCGTATTCGGCGATAGGAATGGAGCCTAAGGCGATAATCACCTCAGGCAGGACGCACCTATCCAAGGGAATGCCAGCTACAGCAAAGCCTGTAGCTGTAGGCGGATGGGCATGGATTACAGAGCCTACATCTGGCCGCTCCCGATAAACTCTCAGGTGCATTTTTAGCTCTGATGATGGCTTCAGTTTCCCTGAGAGCACCTCGCCTGACATATTCACCTTGATGAGCATATCTGGAGTCATAAAGCCTTTGCTCACGCCAGTTGGGGTTGTGAGAACTTCATTCTCTCCTAGCCTGACTGTGATATTGCCATCGTTGGCTGCTACATAGCCATTTTGATAAATCCTTCTGCCTACTTCACAAATGTCTTCTTTTAGTTGAAACTCACTCTTCATTGGACTTTCCCTTCCTAAATTGAATTTAACAAGCCTCCAGAACCTCCACCCCGCGACTTGCTAGTTCCTGTTGCATCTCAGTTTCCATCTTGTCGGTAATGATCTTTGCTACTGACTCCACAGGGCCGATCTGAAGCAAAGCCGGCTTCTGAAATTTGCTACTGTCCACAAGGGCAACGCCAACATTTGCATTTTTCAGGGCCAGTCTTTTTAGTTCAACTTCAAGATCGTTGGTGTCCAAGAGACCTCTTTTTGGCGAAAAACCCTTGCAGGAGATAAAAGCCCAGTCTGGATGGTATTCCCTCAAAACTCTGGCTGCAAGGGGACCTACACAAGAGAGGGACTTGTCCCGCAGCTTGCCTCCTGTGGCTACAACAGTTAATCCTTTTTGCCCTCCTAGCTCCGAGACAATCTGGATGGAGTTGGTAATGATTCCCAGATCTCGTCTGCCAATTAGCTGCCTTGCCAGATATAACGTGGTGGTGCTAGCATCCAAAAAGAGGGTTTCTCCATCTGCCACCAGTTCTGCTGCTTTTTTTGCGATGGCCAATTTCTCATCTAATTGCAGTTCGCGCCTTGCGTCGTAGGGGGATTCATAACCAGTTCCCTTCCAGGCTACTGCTCCTCCGTATGTGCGTTTGAGAAAACCGGCCCGCTCCAGGTCCTCAAGATCTCTGCGGATGGTTTCCTCTGTGACGCCATAGTTTGCAGCTAGGGCCGAAACCCTCACGCTTCCTTGTTCTTCAAGGATTTGCGCGATTCTCTGCCTCCGTTCGAGAACCAGCATCACATCCCTCCTTTTTGGGTTTGTGTTGGACTTTCTGTGGTCTTACTTTTATTATTCTGCGTTTGTTTGGGTTTTCCTGCTTTCCCCACATTTTTTTTACAAAGGAATTCCTTATCCAAAAAAAACTCTGGCTCTATCTCATTTCTAAAGAAAAGAAGTGTGAGCAAAATTCTTTCTCTACAATTGCTCTAACGCAAAAAAGCTACAGCGAAAACAGAATGTGTTTCTGTAAACTGCAGCCTAAAAATGTCTCTATTTTTATTTTTTAAGCGAAAAAAATGGAGTAAGAGGCTTATTGTCCCACGAAAGATATGTTAGCTGGCCGTGGAGCTAAGCACCCAGCCTCATGTACCGCAATAGGTACGATAATGTTGTGATAAAGGCGAAGGTGCAGCGTAGAGAGCTTGTTCGGGGCAATGAGCATATGGGTTTGCCAGGGCTGTTAACAGTCTTTCTAAGACGGAATAATTATCTTCTTTCACCGCTGCCTCTAGCGCTTCTTCTACTCGATGATTGCGAGGAATTACTGCCGGATTGGCATTTCTCATCAACTGCTCCGAATGCTCTTGAGATTCCTTTTGTCTGCTCAGTCGCTTTTGCCACTTTTCATGCCACTGCATAAATTCGGGAGTATCAAAACTAGCTCACCGGAGCACGCAAAAGTTAAGGCGCGAAAAGTATTTGTGTAGTCGGCCTGCGCCTTGTGCATCATACTGAGGAGATTTTCGATCAGAGTTTCATCTTCTGCCTCTTCGTTAAAAAGGCCTAATTTTAACCTCATGCCGCCGAGCCAATGCTTGCGAAACAGCTCCGCGAATTTCGCAATAGCTCTCTGGGCCAGCTCCAAGGCCTGATTTTTTCAACATTGAGCAGCGGCAAAAGTGTTTCCGCAAAGCGTTCTAAATTCCACTCGGCACTATGCGGTTGATTACCATAGGCATAGCGGCCATAGTGATCAATGGAACTGAATACTGTCTCTAGGTCGTAGCTATCCATGAAAGCGCAAGGACCATAATCAATTGTTTCTCCGCTAATGGTCATATTATCGGTGTTCATCACTCCGTGAACAAAGCCTACCAGTTGCCATAGGGCAATTAACTTTGCCTGTCGTTTGATCACTTCCTCAAGAAGGGCAAGATAGGTATTCTCTTCTACATCAACTGCTGCAAAATGTCTTTGAAATGTGTAATCGGCTAGCTGCCGCAGTTCCTCAACTGTCCCCCATGTTGAAACGTATTGAAAGGTGCCGACGCGCAGATGGCTAGAGGCGACGCTGGTTAGAATTGCTCCTGGCAGGATAGTTTCCCGCACTATTGCTTCACCTGTGGTTACCACCGCAAGGCTGCGAGTGGTAGGAATCCCAAGTGCATGCATAGCTTCGCTGATGATGTATTCACGCAACATGGGGCCCAGTGCGGCTCGTCCATCGCCACCGCGAGAATAGGGGGTTTTGCCAGAACCTTTGAGTTGGAGATCAAAACGTTCGCCTGAAGGCGTGATTTGTTCGCCAAGCAAGATAGCCCGACCGTCCCCCAGCATGGTGAAAGATCCGAATTGATGCCCGCCATAAGCTTGAGCAAGGGGCAAGGCACCTTCTGGAAGCTGGTTACCAGCGAGCACTGCTGCGCCTTCTTTCTGTAGCGCATGAACATCCAGCCCCAAGAAATTTGCCAAACTCTCATTGAAAATGATGATTTTCGGCGAGGGCACAGGGGTGGGGTTTTGGATAGTAAATAATGATTTCGGTAGTCGGGCATAGCTATGATCAAAGTTCCAGCCTACTCTTGAGCTTTGTTTTTCCTTTTCCATGGAATCTCCTTTGCTACGGTTTATCTTTATTTTCTATCCTGCACCACTGGTGCAATTTAATGCCTGCTCCAACTGGAAAATCAACTCCAAAGCCTACATCGCTATTAATATTCATTGTTCTCATGCAGCTCCCTTTCCAAATTATTGAAGACAGCCTCCTGGGGCTTAACTCCCAAGAGGCTGTTTAGAACTTATTTCCCTGCTCTAGCTTTTCACAATATGCTCTCAGTTTTAAGACAGCAACTTTAAACTCACGAGCCAGCCGCTCCTTCTCTTCCTCCCGACTTGCTGATTCAGAAGAATATTCGCTATCTGATAGCAATGCTCTTTTTGGACACTTAAAGCTCTTCACTTTTATTCAAACTCTGTATTTCTATTTCACCAAAAACATTCGAAATATGTTATGCTCATCAAATTTAAAAAATAGCGCTTGCTTTTTTCAACATAAAAACCGAAGGATAATTAAACAGTTGATCTTTCTTAAACACAGGCTTTAAAAATGATAACCAATATTTAGCCACACTCCGTTGCCGATAAAATTAAAGCCCTCCTCACCACTAGAGCTAACAAAAGTATGTTTAAATACGGCAAAGGCATTAGTTCCTAAAGGGTATTGTATTGCACTAACAACCGATCTTCTTTTTGAGGGAACATCAGTGGGAAACCTCGTCAATATAAATTCTGTCTCAATAACGCTACCATTTGCTGCTTGATATTTGAAGCCAATTCCATTGGTAGTTTTGACGTAGTCGTTCTGGTTAAAAACATCCTGAACTTGCTCTACCATTCTATATTTATCATTGTGAATCTGATATTTTAATGAAAAGGGCAGACCGATTGTTTTCCCAAGAAACACTTCGCAATAAAACCTGTTTTCAACCCAAAGATCCCATGTGCCAGCCGACAATTCTTCTTGATTTAGTTTCGAACACTTAAAGCTAGCCGTGTTAAAACCCAAGGAAATATTACCGAGTCTTTTCTTCAGCTTGTATTTATAATATTCACGACCAGGCTCAGCTATTCCAGGGTTGAAATAATCAAAGTCAGGTCCAACTGGGGAATCATTATCTAGAAACGGATTTGCATAACTACTTCGTGATAAATTATAACCCATGCTAAAATCCTTTTCACCCAATGGTGCCCAATAATAATCTCCGGTAGCACCTAACATTAGCTCAAAATTTAAACCTAGCAGAGGACCCGACGCTGTGCATGACCAAGCTGTATCTACCAAAGGAGTGAATTGCCCCCCACTTTGAGCTTGATTCAATTGGCTTCGTTGCAATTCAAATTTTATTTTATTTCTACCAATCGGCACTAGAATATCCCCACCAAAAACACTACCTTCTCCCAAAGGATTATTGAGAATTCTAACGACATTAAAACTTGCCGAAGTACGCTTTCCTAGCGAAAAAACTGAGCGTAAAGCCAATACATCACTAACGGCAGAATTATGGTAGAGTCCTGTAACAAAACCCTCATCGCTATTAAACGTAACCTCTAATCCCTTTAGTGGATATGCTCCTTTTTCCCAGCCTCTCGAATGCGCCACAAGATCAAAAGAGGTGGCAGCAGAGCCCTCAAAAATACTTTTCTTTCCCCAAATCATAAGCGGAGTATAATCTGTTTCAAAGTCTCCTGCTATTAACTCGAATTGTCCTGAAGTAAAATAAGCAGATTGTAAATTAAGTAGTAATCGATCCTTAGTCAACGAACTGGCTACTGATCGCAACGATATATTCATTCCAAAACCATTGGGATTTTTGTGAGTATAATTAAGATCCATAATATCTCGTAGGGAAAACGCGTAATTAGCTACTGCTTCTCCATCAACCCTAGGAACTGTTTCTAAAAATGGGAGACCCAAATTATCAGTCGCGTAATTTAAATCCTCTCCCTGACAACTTTGACGCGAGCCAATAATAAATATGCTCCCGGAAACTTTATCCGCATAAAGGGAAGCATAATCCTGCCTCAGCTTTTCGTCTCTACTCTTTATTTTTTCAATTAATTGCTCTACCTGTTCCTCTAGCTGCAAAGTAGTGGAAGCTAGGCTGGTTGAATAGAAAATAAACGGGAGAAGCAAAAAAATCAATAAAGTATTCTTTCTCTTCATTTAAATCAACCCCTTCTCCCGAGAATCAGAATTGAATTCCAACAGATAAAATGCCAGTTTGCTCTATTTGGGTGATTTTATATGCATAATCCACCTTAACTAAACCGTAAGCAATTCCTAATCCAGCAGAAAAACTATCTTCGAAATAGCCAATTCTCAGTGCGAATTCTTTCGTCAATAATTTTTCAAGACCCAGTCTGATGATGGGTTTAGTATTTAGATCGTCCACATCCAAAAGCAAGAAAGTAGATGGATCTAAACTTAAAGAAATTCCCATGAGCACGCTAAGAGGCAGAACTTCTCTTGCGTAATTCGTACCCTCTACCTCACCGCTTACATTCCTCAGTACCAATGCTGTATTAAAACGCTCGCCTTGCCGAATAACTCCCAGATCAAGACTTTTCCCCCGACCTTCAATGGTGCCATCGCCACTGCTAGCTCTGGACCCATTTGCTTCAAGAAACCTAAGCTTTGTACCTACTGCAAAATTCCCAATTTGCTTGCTCCAAGAGACAGTATAATCTGTTTCTCGATAAGAAAATCCAGCAAATTGCGGGTCTATTCTGATCAATCCTAATCCAAAGACACCAATCTTTGTTGGCAAAATTCCACCTGCAAACGTTGCTGGCATAAGATTCTCAAATAAACATACTTGAGTAAGTGCAAGATTAATGCTACGGTCTCGCGCTAATCCAGCTGGATTAAACATCACAGAAGCAGGTCCATTCAGATATGCTGCTCCGGCAGTTCCAAGGCCAATAAACCTAGCATCAAGATCTTTTTGGCTAAATGAACCCTCGATCCTAGAAGATGAGGCAAATACCAGCGAGTTCATTATGATAAACAGTAAAAGCAAAAATATGCATCGTAAATTTCGCACCCAAATCCCCCCTCCATCCTAGAAACTAACGAAATAAGTAACAGAAAGACTGCGCCCAACATAATTCTTTTCCGTTTCTACGTAAGAACGCATTTCCTGGCTATAGGATACAGTCAAGCTTATTTTATTCATCGGATACCAATAAGTCCTACAGCTGAACCGTATTGCCTGATACTCTTTAGTTCGTTCTCCTATTTGTGGTCTTTCCGAATAATTATCATGAAAACCAATTGTTGGATATAGGTGTAAGCCAGTAATTGGAAGCAAGTATAAGCCAAGACTAATACCAGTTTCGCCTTCAGCCAAAATAAGCTTACCATTTGGTCTTGGCAAAGTATCGCTTGTCACTTTTGAACTTAGCGTACCTGTGACTCTCAAGCCACTTTTGATGTTATATTCTACAGAGAGGCTTTTAGTTGCTTCGTTAAGATCAAGAGCTTCGTTATCATCTGAATAATTGCGACCTGTAGTCAGTGGATCATCCTCTCGGTTCACGCTACGTTTTTGAAAATTAGCGCGAACCTTATATGGATTTTTCAACAACCGGTTCTTAAAATCCTGTTCTAATGATAAACTAATATTTCTCCATTGCTTTAAGGTTTCACCAGGAGCGCCATCTGCATCTGTTGGTGATATTTCCCTAAACAATTCAAAAGTACCATCTATACGTTGATTCGTTACAGGTCTGAATTCACGAAGTTGAATTTGAAAACCACCTGTATTGCTGGCCAGCTTGCCTATCTCAAGTAAATAGTCACGTTTATCGCCCTGGTATTCAAAATCAGGAGCTGCATATTCGCTCTTTTTAGAAGTCCCTGCATAAGTTGTGAACACCTCTGTACCCAAACCTAAGTTTACAACATTCCCATAGTAACTTACATATTCAGAACCAATTCTTCGAAAACCTAACTTGATAGGCACTTTATAATGTTCTCTTTCAAAAAGACTATCTACATTCAATAACAACGCATAATCATAATATGGCGATAGGTTATTCCTATTCCCACTTCTCACTCCTTTATCCGTAAAACTACTAAAGACCAATTCTCCATCCCAAGCATGCATTTGTCCAGGATAAGTCATAGAACCCCGCAAACTCAATCCCAACAAACTACTAGCTAGTGGTGCCCATGGGAGCGGGCCATTCAAAAAATGATTTACAGATAACGGATCATCCTTAAGCAATGTATAAGCTAAGTTGAGCCTCATTCTGTTTGGCAAGGCAATATCTTGCAGGTAACCCCCAAAAAAGTAGCGATCGTAACTTCCCACGCCTGTTGGCGTTGCTTTTTTTCTTAACGAACTAATGAGGTTTATACGATAACGTCCTATTTGTGTGAGCGCTGCAGCAGCTCCACGATAGGAAAGTCCGTAAACTGTTAAGGGGGTAAAACTTGCTGCTAAATTTCCATAATCAAAGCGTAAAGTACCATATTGTGTCCTGAAAGGACCAATCCCGGTATATAAAGAGCCTCTATTTATCTCGAATCCCCAGTTGCGATCTATTTGGGCAGTAGCACCATAAATATGGTTAAGAGATAAATTTGTTTTCAGTGACACTAAGGGGGCAACTTGACCATCGATATTAATATTAAAAGTATGAGGGTTACGATGGCTAGCTCCATAACTTCCTCTACCTGGACCTGTGGCTCTCCTTACCTCTAACCAGGAATTAGCTCCTAGTCTGATATTAATTTTCTCTGTTTCACCAGCCGCCTGATTGAAATCCTCAATCTGAATTAGATATCTCTCTACTTGCGCTATTAATTTCTCAACTTTAATACCCAATTCTTCTATTTCGTCGCGGTTATCAATTGCCAACTGAGTAAACTGCGCTACCTCAATCGGGCTAAGCTCCATCTTCTTCCCGATGCCTTCTTGAGACAAAAGACCATCAGCTACTGCAACTAACATTTTAGCTGTATCTGCCTGATTGACAAGTAAGGCTTGAGTAGAGGAAGGATATAGTTTCTGATAAAGAATTTCAATATCCCTAGGAACAGCCATAACCCCAAATAAAATTGTCAAGGTAAGTATGAACATAATTAGCAAAATTTCTTTCCTTTTCACTTTCTCCTCCCTCCTTTCAACGTCTTACCATAATGCTATCCTGACACGCTACTGTTTTCCCATCCTGTGAGGCTTTTATAATAAAATAATAGAAGCCCGGACGCACAATGCCACCATACCGATCTGTGCCATTCCATTCAAATGAATTCACGCCCTTAGTGCCATTGAATTGTTTTCTTTCAATTAGCCACCCGGATAGATTATAGAGCTCCCAGATAATAGAAGCATCTTTAGAAAGAGAAAAAGAAAAGACTGCAGGACCGTCTAACTGTCTGTATGGATTCGCAGATATTCCTACTTGTGAAATGGTAAAAGGACTTTCGGATGTGAAATTACTTATCATAAAGCGTTGTGGATTCGAAAATACAGGTTCAAGCTCATTATCGTAGACCGTTCCTACTCGCCACGTAAACCAGATATTATTCTGGACTAACACTTCCTGAGGTATAAAAACACTAGTGGTGGTGACGCCCTCTATCCATGGCCCCCCTGGACCCTCTATGATCACTTTAAAACCTATAGCTTCAGGAGTCTCTTGCCATGTTAGCTCATCAACAAAGCCAGCTGATTCAGGATTGCCACTGATAACGAAACCCGCTGTTGGAGAAAGAAGCACTGGAGATTTAAGCTCAGGAATTTGCAAAGCAAGTGGTATAGTCGGGTTACTTTCATGTTCTGTACTACTTACAGAAGTGATGAAATAATAATATTCGCCGCTAGCTAACCTTAGATCATGCCAATTGGTTTCCTTAATTCGTGCTAAAAGTAGCGCTTCCGAGAAATTAGGTACTGTTCCTCTAAAAACCTTATAGGCGATAGCGTTACCATCAGCTGGCGGAGCCCATGTTAACTCAACGTTGTTTATTCCTGACCGATTAGCTTGGGGGTCTATAGGAGAAGCTGTCTGTTGGTTACCTGCTTCCATTTGAATCACAGTAGTTGCTATTTCGCCTTCTGTTACATTAACTTGTATTGACTGACTGATATAACCTCTCAAAGATGCGGTTATGATTCGATCTCCAGTAGGCACTGGCTTTAAGAGAAAAAAACCATCCCTATCAGTCGTGGCTTTTATCCCCTGGTTTTCAACCTGTACTCCCGAAATGGGTCCACTATCTGAGAGAACATTTCCCTGAATGCCTCCTACAGCTGACACAGTCTGTCTTGCTGCGGTAAGGCTTTCATTGCCTTCAAAGTCAACAGCATAAACAGCAATAGAATTAACACCACTATCCAATTCTATAGTGCAGTTTATGTTATTTGTTTCCAAAATGGGAGGAAGAGTTGGCTTAGAATCGGGGGTAGCAGTATTATAAACCCTGTAGAAAGTTGCTCCTTTTCCATCAGCCGCCGGAGGTGAAGGCTTCCATTCTAATTTAACTTTCGATAACGTTAATCTTGTAGCCTCTAACTCTTGGGGGGGGTTGGGATATACGATAATGTCTGCTCCAATCTCTTCAATATTAACCCAAGTTCCACCCCAAACACGGAAAATCAAATAACGACCATAAAGGCCAATAAGATCACTTTTGGCATTCCATAATAAATTAGCACTCCCAGGCTTTTTAGAAGCTAGGGTTCTATTCCCATTTTCATCGGCTATGAAAAATTCAACCTCCCGACAACTGTAAATAGAGGAATGATTTTTCCCGAAAATATTCCCATATTGGATTAAAACCGGTGCTGAAAAGTCCCAAATTATATCTAAATATGATTCTTCTTCAGCTTTTCCCCAAAAATCAACCGCCAGTACAGCCTGGCTACCACTATCTTTTATGCCATCAAAGAGCTTAGTGTATGTTGAATCTTCGTGCATCACCCTCCCGGGTGTTTGATAAGTGTAACTTCCAACACGGTAAGAAACCGCAAAAAGCTCAGGTGTGAAGAAGATAAAAAGCAAGAGAAAAATGATATATATTTTCTGGCGCACGGCTCTCCCCTCCCTTGGCTGCGAGCCCCAACCACAAATTTTGTGGCAGGGGCTCATAGATGAATATCTACCTTATGGATTTAAGCTTTTCAATTAACCTTGCAGCCTGCAGACGTTTTGCAAAAAGTTCTTCCGGACTAGCAACACCATCAATTGTTAAGCCTTCAACAAATGCTTGGGCTTCCTTAATCTCTGCTGCATTTCTGGCTTTTAATCTATTAATCTCGCCTTTTAGGAGACTTATATAATCATAATCATCAATTCCATCTCGAACTAGCTCCCAGCGAATTGAGCTAAGCGGACCAGACTTATCTGGATAAATTAAGTGAGCTTGCCCATTTGCTCCAGCAACCATCGGATCGATCCAAGGGTTATCATATCCATAGCCACCCACTGCATTCCAAACGAGAACACCTGTATACTTATAGGCGGGTAATCGCCAGAAAAAATTTCTACTTACTAATAGATCCGTTTCCAAAGTTAAAATTGGTGCATTAGCAGTCCAAAATTCATCTCCAGCCGCTAAACGCTCATCCACAAACGCACTTTCTTCCAAGCCGCGGCTCCAAATATCTAAAGCCCCATATAGCATTTCAGGCTCTTCTCCATAAATGGTACCTAATATCTTTACGTCTGGAACTCTGCTATGGATCTCATCGCAGTATTTTTTCAGTTCAGGGTATCGGCTAGCTGGAGCTTCATCGAACGGGGCATAAATAAATGCCCGCTCCATTAGCCCTCGCTCTCTGAGCTCTGCACTTATTTCTTCAAGATTGCTTGCTCGCGCTGGCAAGTTGATCGTAGTCATACCTAAATCAACCAAACGCAGCGCTTCTTGAGCTGCTTGCCTGGGATTGCTCCAATTTAGCGGCTTTTCCCTGGGAGAAACTCTATTTTTCAGGTACAGACTTACAGTCTCATTATAAAAGTCTTGGCCTGTTCCTGTATAACCAACCTGCGAAAGTACATCAATCGCTCTTCCTGCCCAGCAACCAAAGTCAGTTTTCAAGCTAGCTTGTTTCGGTAATTCAAAATCAAACACTATTAACTCATATGGTATTGTGGTAATTACTCTTTCCTCTTCCAAAATTTTGATCCAGCCTTTAAAACTACCAGCTTTTGCCTCCCTTGCCACCCTTATTGTTATCCACCAAGTTCTATTCTCGCCTATTGGTATATCAGCTTCATTGGTACTATACAGAGGATCAGGATGAAGACCTATGGGAAAATCAATCCTAAACCGAGAAGGAATTGTTGTCTTTAGATAGCCAACAACGTTCACCTCTGTTTGACAAACAGCTGCCCCCTCGCTATCATAAGCCGGTTCTACAAGCACTTTTAGGCTTTCAAGTTCATTTCCTTTCGGGCTTATTGCTAACTGAAAAGGCTCTGCTTCGCCCCGGGCTGCGGCAATACTGATTGTATCACTAACAGGACCAATAGCCGTATCTGTTGCGAAAAAACGTTCCAAACCATGCCCTTGCCAAATTGTTAATTCCTCATTATCAAACAATAAGTCGCGTTTTAAAACCTGTGGTTTGATTTCTTTATATGGTCCGCTACCTTTGGGCCATGGTTCAAAACCTGGAGTATCTTCTTCTCTTTCGGTAATGGGATCATACAAGTCAATTTCTGTGACTTTCCAAATCCCAGCACCCAGCTCCAGCGGTTCTCCATTTTGAAATAACCTTGCTACCACTTTAATCGGACCTTCATGGGAAAGCTCATAGCTGGCGATGGCAGTCTCGCCTAATTTTAACTCAAGGTCTTGTTTTGATAATGCTATCGTATCGTCTGTTAGAGGATCCACAATCCAGGCCTCAATGGTAACTGATCCCAAATCTTTATTAGGTAGTATTTGGAGATCCACCCGGGTTGGTGTTCTACTCAAACCTGCTGCAAGCTCTGGCGCGGCAAAATCCACTCGTTCCAATCCTTCATTTATACAATATACGAATGTTGTTTTCCATTCTTCTCCTGGACTGAGGCTCACAGAATCATAAACCCACTCGTAGGTATGGAAGTTGTTCCAATAACAATAATAAGTGCGAAGTACGTTATCATAATCTAAACAGGAATAAATGAATTCTCTGTTCTGAGAATCAATTCCTCCAATCCAGTTTCGTCCTGGTTCATAAAAATAATCTGCACCACCTGGGAATATTTTCGGGCCATTAACACGACTTAAAAAAGTATCCCTTTTTGCAATAATATTGTTAATCCACGGCGAAAAGTCGCGCTTTATAGTTCCGTTGTTCAAAAACCTCAGATTAACTGTGACAATTCTTTCGTCATTTTTTAGGATATACTCCGTAGATACCTGAATGCCCTTATTTTGCTCGGTATCAGAAGAATATACTAGTGAAATCCTGGCTTCTGAACAATCGTTGCTGAAGCTTTCGATCTCAAATTTAGCTCGATCCCATTCAGCTCCTGGCCAACCCTGAGCTGCAAACCGGATGGCTCCTAATCCACCAACCTCTCCAAAATGCTCGCTGAATTTATTCACTAACTCTTTCCCAGTCTTCTTATCGATGCAACTATCAATTACTCCACCTCGTTCGGGTGAAATAATTACTTTCAAATACTCGTTTTCTAGCTTAACATTTTGCTGTTCTATTTCGATGCTAACAGAAGCAGCCACCACAGATACCATACAAGCAAATAAAAATAAAGTTATTAGGAAGTTTCGCATGTTTCTCCTCCTTGCTTTCATTGCATCTCCTTACCATAAACCTCTAGCTCTTCAAAGTTTAGCCAAAAATCAGACCAAGCTGTAATTCTGATAAATCTTGCCCTTTCAGCAAGTTCTGTTTCAATTTTCCATGTACCAACTTGCTTTTGCGGGATACTTCCGCCTTTTGCGGGATACTCTGCTATAGTTTTATAATCTATGCCATCAGTACTAATTTGGAACAAACATCTATTCACCCTATAAAGTGAACTGTGATTCAATCCATGGAGAATAATTTTCGAAACCTCATAATTCTTTTTCAGATCCATATTCACTGAAATATATCCTTCGTCTTCTGGCTGCCGATAAAAACAATAAACGACAACCGCTTTATTTCCACTGTTCAGTATCCCATCTGTTAACATTGTATTATAAAGATCATTATTGGCATCTTCCCAATAGCTGCCTGTTGAAACTTCGTAGGTTACACCCTGTTTTCGGGCTAAGTTAGTCGTAATGCCGGAGGTTTGGTGAATTTTATCCTTAGTTATTTCTACAGGGGCTTCCTGTTGTTTCTCAAGTGGTTTTTGAGGGGCCGGAGGTGTATGAGATTCCGGAAGCGCAACATCTCCTTCACCATATACCTCCAACTCTTCTAAATTTAGCCAATAATCCGACCAGGCTGTGACTCTTATAAAGCGTGCTTTTTCAACAAGCTCCGCTTCAATTTTCCATGTGCCAACTTGCTTTTGTGGGATAACCCCACCTTTTGCAGGAAACTCAGCTATGGTTTTATAATCAATACCATCGGTACTAATTTGGAACAAGCATCTATTCACCCTATAAAGTGAACTGTGATTCAATCCATGGAGAATAATTTTCGAAACCTCATAATTCCTTTTCAGATCCATATTTACTGAAATATATCCTTCATCTTCTGGCTGTCGCCAAAAACAATAATTGACTACCGTTTTATTTCCACTGTTTAGTTTCCCGTCTGTCAACAATGCATTATAAAGATCATTATTGTCAGCTTGCCAATAGCTGCCCGTTGAAACTTCGTATGTTGTACTTGTCGATCTCGCAAGGTTTGTTGTTTTCCCATTAGCCATTCCATTTATGCAAAAGAGCATAGAAATAGCCAATATAACCAGTAGCATTTTTTTCACAAAAACTCTCCCCTTTTCCACTATTTATTTTCACTTACTAGAAACTATTGCCTTTACTAAAAGATAAACTCAACGACGTCTACAGCCCTTTCATCATTTAAAGTTCTGCGAGGATCTTTTCCTGCAAAATGTTCCTCATCTGCTCATATTTTTCATAAGTAGGCTCTTTCCAGTCTTCAGTAAATACCGGACTCAATAATTCATCTATTTTCTCCTTGGCGATACTGGAGCCATAACGCTCCTCCCACAACTTAGATAAACATTCAACATAACGCAAATCATCAATGCCCTCACGTACTGATTCCCATGCAATTGAATTTTTCAGTTCTTCGCCATCAATTTTTACCACATACCAATCATATGACCCCCAATTATAGGCGAACCCCATCAATGCTTCGATTCCCATACGGTATGCTAAATAGCTATGATAGTATCGATCAAAGGGAAAACTACGTATTTGCTTATAGACCCACCTAGTGTTCTCTACCACCCACTCGGGAGCAACATCTTCCCAATATAGTTTCTGACCAGTCTTACCTTGCAATGCTTCCACAAGGAAATTTGCGCCCTGGCATGCTATATCCAAGTTCTCCCGCAGTGTATAAGCTCCTCCTGGCGTGATTGTGCTAAAAGTATTTGCACCGGCTCTTTTCAATAGTGCCAGATATCGAAGTTCTTGTTGCATTTTATCGGGATATGGGTGAGGCTCATCAATTGGTGCGAAGTAAACAACCCAATCATTTTCCTTGCAATGCTTTTGAATTTCGCAAAAAGCTTTCACAAACAAATTATCGAATGCCTCTTCTCCAAGTTTAGCCCCGGAAAGACTAGCAATTTGGTTAATGATTGGCCCTAATGTCCCACTCATCATCGGCACCTGATTCATTCCTTCAGACTGATAGCCCATAATTAGCGAATCAAAGTTGCTATAATCTATCGTTAACTCACCTTGCTTAAAGCTCAAGGCTGGCGATGCTACATAAAGGTCGACTGTGACGAAACTATAACCGTGTTCTTTTAAATTTTTAAGTTGTTCTCTGCCCATAGGACTATCTGCTTTGCTTCTAAACCAAGCTCCAAACCTCACTGGCGACTCCGGTAAGTTAATCGGCAGGATTTCGATTGAAATTGGGAGCTTTGCTAAGATCTCTCCTTGCCTTTTGAGTTTAATCTCTCCATTGTACTCGCCAGCTGCTATTCCTTCTGAATTTACCGTTAACCATAACTGCCTACTCTCACCAACGGGAAGAGCTAAAGTTTGAAAATTAGCTAGCAGTTGAGGCGTTGTTCCCTGGCGTTCTTCGCCTAACCCAGCTTGCATGTTATAATGTGAATCTCCATCCCATTTTTTATATTCAATATTCTGTACTTGGATTTTCTCTCTTGGAAATTCCCCACTCTCGCCAGTAAGACTGCTAAGTTCCACCTCGATTCCAGTTAGTGGAGACAACGCATATAGACCAACAACAGCAGGTTCGTACTCGTTTTGCGCTAATTTTATTGACACTTCTTCATTTATTTCCCCAGGCAAAGGAACACTCCAAGGATAGATCGCATCCATAAAGTATTTCGTATACGGAATTATTTGATCAGGTACTTGAGCGATCGTTATAGTGTTAATTTCAAGGGGGTATACCTGATGCAATTCAGGTAATCCCTGACACGAAATTTCCAACTTGTTTGATCCTGTTTTTAACAAACTACCGATCTCAAAAACATAAACATAATTTTGTTGCTGAAAATCGCTTCTATTTATTAGCTCATTGGCTCTCCCTAAAAACGCGGATTTATTATAAGGATCGCCTCCCTGCGCAGGGACAGTACCATTCCAGGCAATATAATCACTGTCATAGCGTACAAACCATACGTTTTGCTCCTGATTAAAGACCGGAATAGGTGGATTATTAGGATATGCTACATTTCGAATCACATTTTCCCGATTAAGCGGTCCGTGTGTCTGTGTTACAAATTGATCGTTGATTTTCAACGATAAAACATTTGCACCCCAACTTTCGCCTTTAGTTAACTTTACTCTTGCAGTAACCCATAAGAAAAATTCATCGTTAACTTGTGTCAAATCAAAGGTTTCTGTGCAGGTCTCACCCTCGAAAATTACTATTCCTTCACCATTGAAAACAGGTTCGAAAGCATCTAGCTGAAATACAACTGCCAACAACAAAATCATAAGTATGCTACTAGTTTTTCTTTGCACTATTAGCCCTCCTAAAATAGCACTCTTGCAACAAGTTCAAAGTGTTCCTTGCTATCATCTAATCTCTGCCAGTTAAATTCTAGCAACCCGCCTTGGTTAATTGTAGCTACTCTCATCCCCAAACCATGACCTGTAGTTACCTTCTCTTCTTGCAAGGAGCCTTTCCAGCCAATTAAAAAATGTACTTGTCTCGTAAGCGGAAAATCAATTCCAGCTACCAGCTCTTTACTTTTATCGTCCCCTATAGGCCAGCCTTGTGATTCAATATATCTTAGGGCAAGCTTTCCACCCAAGTGGAATAGCTTGTCATATTTTAGAGTCAAGACATTAACAACCCCATCTTCTATTTCTATTTGTTGGTTAACAATGCCGCTATAGCCTTTATTTGTTTTAGCTCCCAAATAGAATGATCGCGCCTCTCCTTTATATGAAAATTCATTTTCACTCTCTATAAGAGAAAACGTTGGTCGTAAACTTTTTTGAGATATGGGAATAAATTCTTGCTCTTGTTTCTGCCAGTTAAACCCGGCTAAAAATGACCCCTTTTCAAATTCCCAAGCAGCACGCCAGGCTTTACCATAAACTTTTTTCAAATCCTCTACATGATCACCCACTCTTTTTTCGGGGTCATATTTACTCACCGCCAGCTCCAAGTCCATTTCCCCCAAAAAAGTAGTGAGTTTACAATTCCCAGAGAGAAGATTTATTTCTGTAAAAGCATTAATGCCTTCATGACTTTGCCTCAACCAAGTGGATGAAAGTTCCGCAAAGCCTTTTTTTATGGTTGGCCTAAAACCAAAAGTGAAGAGCAAACCAGCTTTTTCTTCCCTAGCAGCTAGCATCTCCAAACTAGATAATAAGTCATTACTTTTTATTTCAAGATGCACGCCTTCGTATTTAAGCTCTCCGGGCCTTTTCAATTGTTGCGAGAGGCTATACTCTGGTTTTAAGCGATAAATGGATGGGACGCCTGTCAGATCGAGGTAGTCTCCTTCCAACAATAATGAGGAAAGTTTCAACCAGAAAGTCCCAACTTGACAATTAACCCGCTCCGTTTTTACGTTAATAAATATTTCAGCCACTTCTGGAGAAGCAAATGCTGATTGTTC
>CALCRD010000142.1 GCA_937894355.1 uncultured Bacillus sp. | reverse complement strand
TTCAGCCAAACAAGGGGGGGATAAAGATGATTAAGCAAATTAATAAACATAAAAATCATATTACCGCAATTTCCGGGATTCTAATCGTGCTTGGTTTCCTTCTTCCATTAGCGGGATATGAAAATTATAAGGATTTGGCTTTGATTACAGCGACCCTAATCGCCGTGATTCCTATCGCTATTAAAGCTTTCCAGGCACTGCGCATGAAGGCCTTCAGTATTGAATTATTGGTGACCATGGCCGTTATTGGTGCCCTTTATATTCATGAATACACCGAGTCTTCCGTTGTGATCTTCTTGTTTTTATTTGGAGCCTACTTGGAAGCGCGTACACTGGAAAAAACCCGTTCTTCACTAAAAGCACTGGTGGATCTGGCACCACAGGAAGCGGACGTCATTCGTGAAGGAGAAAATGTAAGGATACCTGTGGAGGAAGTTGTCACAGGTGATCGGGTGATTATCCGATCTGGCGGCAAGGTTCCTGTAGATGGGAGGATCCTGTCTGGTAAAGCAACCTTGAATGAGGCGGCAATTACAGGTGAATCCGTGCCAGCATCGAAAGAGGTAGAGGATCAGGTTTACAGTGGCACAATTGTCGATAATGGCTATCTTGAAATTATCGCGGAAAAGGTTGGGGATGATACTACTTTTGCTAAAATCATCGAGCTTGTCGAAGAAGCACAAGAATCAAAATCAAAAACCCAGAAATTCCTGGATAAGTTCGCCAATTACTATACACCATCTGTCGTTGTCTTATCGATCATCGTATATGTTCTTACCCGTAATCTCCATTTGGCAATTACATTCTTAGTTGTTGCTTGTCCTGGTGCCCTGGTCATCGGGGCGCCTGTATCTATCGTTGCCGGGATTGGAAATGGCGCTAGAAAGGGTGTCCTTGTCAAAGGTGGAGAGGTTATGGATCGGTTATCTAGTGTTGATACAATCGTATTTGACAAAACAGGCACCTTAACGAAAGGAAAACCAGAAGTAACAGATATTAAGACTTTTCATAATCTAGAAGCCGAAGAATTGCTCAGATTGGTGGCGATGGGGGAAACCATTTCAGAACATCATCTAGGGCAAACCATTGTCAAGGAAGCGAATAAGAGGAATTTGAGCCTAGAAGGCCAATTACTTAACGGTGAAGTGATTAAAGGGAATGGAATTAAAGCCCATGTTGATGGGTATGTTCTAGCGGTTGGTAATCGGAAGTTAATGGCTGCTGAAAATATCCAGATTAATGATGAGGTTTCTGCTTATGCCATCAAGCGTGAAAAAGCAGGAAACACGGCAATATTCTCAGCAGTAAATGGCCAAGTTGCCGGTATCTTTTCTATAGCTGACCAGATTCGTGAGGATGCCCATAGTGCTTTAGCTGAACTGAGAAAGAATGGCATTAAGAAGATGGTTATGCTGACAGGGGACAACAAGCACACGGCTGAGTTGGTTTCCAATGAGCTGGGGTTAGATGAATTTCAGGCAGAATTACTCCCGGAAAACAAAGTGGAATATGTTAAAAAGTTGAAAGCTGAAGGACATGTAGTAGCGATGGCCGGGGATGGGATTAATGATGCGCCAGCGATTGCCACAGCAGATATAGGTCTGGCAATGGGTGAAGGCGGTACAGATGTGTCCATGGAAACAGCGGATGTCGTCCTTATGGCTGATAAGCTAATGCAATTCTCTCATGCCTACGCTCTTGCCAAGGCCACGGTTCGGAACATGAAGCAAAACACTTTTTTTGCAGTTGCAATTGTCTTTGTCCTCTTAGCAGGGGTATTATCCGATTATGTTCATTTGGCATCTGGGATGTTTATCCATGAAGCGAGTATTTTGATTGTGATCCTTAATGCCATGAGATTAATCGGATTCAATAGAAAAAACGGAAGTGGAGAAAGCAAAATGGGATCATGATGGAAAAGGAGGGTAGATATGGGGGATCATACGTGTGGATTTGAGGGGCACAAGTCATGTGTTGCTCTGGTGCCCATATTTAATCATCTAGAAGATGAGCACATGGCTGAAATCACAAAGGCGATTCAGTCTGATTCATACAAAAAAGGCGAGATGATTTATCGGGCCGGGGATCAATCCTACCGGATTCAGATTCACTCTATATTGTTAAAAGTGGGAGAGTCAGAATTTATCGTTTATCGGAATCAGGTAAGGAACAATTGGTGCGTTTCTTGAGTCCAGGGGATTTCACAGGCGAACTTGCCTTGTTCAGTATGTCAGTTCATGAATCCTATGCAGAAGCTGTGGAGAACACTGAAGTATGTCTGATTACACGCACGGATTTACAGGAATTTCTTATGAAATATCCATCAATCTCTTTGAAAATTTTAGCGGAATTCTCGAGGCGACTGGAGAAGTCCGAGAAACAGACTACAAGAGTTTCTACGGAGAAGGTTGAAACCAGACTTGCCCGTTTCATCGCTGAGTGTATCGATGGTGAAAAATCGTCAATGGAGTTTGTATTGCCCATGAGTAAAAGGGACTTAGCTTCTTTCCTCGGGACAACTCCCGAAACCATCAGTCGGAAATTAACGGATTTTGAAGAGGCGGGATATATCAGACAGAAGCCCCACAGGAAGATCGAAGTTCTTGATTTAGATGAACTGCTATTAATCTAGTTCATGGTTTTGTATATTAAATTTCAAAGAAGTAATCGTAAAGATAAGGGTTTCCCAGTAGTAAGGTGTTCGTATGAGATGAACGCTAACCTTCGTACTTAGGAAACCCTTGTTATTTTTGGCTCTTTAGTGGGTAGAGGAGATGTCCCTTTTTTCTTTATCAGCAATTCGCTGCGAAATATCTGTAACATTCTGGAGTCCGTAATCAAAGCTATTCGTTAAGTACTTTTTAAAAAAGTTAGGATCAATTCCTGTCATTCTATAAAAGAAAGATAGTTCAACTTTCCAATCATTATCAATCATTGGATAGATGTCAACCAGCCCTTTTTTTGAGGAAAAATCGATGATGGTTTTGATTTTCATTGGTTTCTGAAGTGGAATTATTTCATCGAGTGGTTCCATTTTCAAATAACCTTTTCGATGCATTGCCGCGTAAAAGTTCCGATGTTCTTTAGGTTCCATGATTCCTAGATGAGCAGCTCTATAACCCAACACTTGTAGCGAAATTTTCCACTTCTTTTTTAAATCCAGGTAAGCATCAGGATTTGTGATATGGACAATATATTTCATATCAAGTGTAAATTCTTCTTCAGGTAATAAGAATGCCCCGGCAAATAAATTGGCCTCATTTTCAATTACTTTGTGCTCTTTCCGGTCTAAGTTCGTAAATTCTAGACGATAATGAAGCAGCAAATGACCTAACTCATGGGCTATATCGAAATTCCTTCGTACCGCTGATCGTTTCATATTTCCTAATATAATGTAGGGTCGCTGGATTCTGGTCCATAGGCTATAGGCATCAATCTCCTCACCAAGTGCCTTTTCAAACACGAAAACTCCGCACTTCTCAACCAGGAACATAAGATTATCGTTTGTATTCTGCTCAAAATCGAGCCTTTTTCGTGCCAACCCGGCGACCTTTTCAATCTGAGTGGACCTATCGTCCTCCGAATGATTTAAATATTCAATGACTTCGTCCCTTAATCTAATAATAGTAAGGGAGGGAAGGCTAATTTTGGCTGTAATATAGTTTGCAAAAGTATCTAGAAATTCTAGATACTTCGCTTCCGCCTGAGTCTTTGATATAACATTCAAAACTTTAGAACGATAAGCGATGTTCGTTACATTGATGTTGGCAGATGTCGTGTACTGTGTAATCATGTCTTTCGTGTAAAAGTATTTACTTTTCACGTGGAAAATTTGTTTCAACTCATTAACGATTTGCATTTTAGGTGAAGTATAGGAGTTTTCGTACTGCCAAACTGCCTGTTCTGTCACACCTAACATTTCAGAGAGCTGTTTTCTCGAATATCCATGCATGATTCGTAGATGGGTTAGATTATCACCGATGAACATGGCTGCTCCCTCCTTATTTGACTAACACAAGCTTGCATTATGGTTCAATTTGCTGTTCTTCTTCCAAAATCCCAATATCGAATGCTGCTGGATCCATTATATCCCCATCTAATTCTGGTGCAATTACTTCCCGATCCTCATCCGTTAAATCAGCCCCAGAGATAAAGTTTGATAGATCTTCAACCTCATAAGCGATATTATCATTTGGATTAGGTAAATAATGCATTATTTTAGATATTTGATATGCCTCATCGAGTCTATATGTAAGGATATGGAACTCAGTGTAGGATGATTTGAAGTTTTCTAGTTCGTCAATCACCTGATTTCAAAGGCAGAACTAATCTTCATTTTTTCTCTTCGATCTTTACGATGATCCACATATTCGCGATACCCATCCACTATAGCTTCAACAATCATTTTGTTGTGTTCAGATTTAAATTTGTATTGATCCATATTCACCCCTCCGATTCATAGACATGAAAGCTACTTATATTTTAATCGTAATTTGGGTGTATGGAAATGATTTTTTTTATTTTTTTTAAAGTTTTATGATAATTTTTTATTAATTATTATAGTGAATAGGATTTAGTTCATAATATATTAAATTATTATCATTGTTTCTGGATGTTATTCTTATTTGAATAAAGAATGGATAATATGCATAAATGTTTCCTAAAATGAAGGGTCTCTATTGAGATATAAAACCATGTTCATAAGCAGAATATTGTGGTCCATTTGGCACATTTTTATCTAAAATAAACGAAAATCTAATATCCATAAAATCACCCCAGGAGATAGGATCGTTTTGTAATTTCATGACTGGCTATCTTCACTATTTTCTCTTTCTTTTAGTGTTTTGCCATTTTCAGTTTTCCACTCAATTAGTCCGTTTGCATGGCCACCGATTACAAACGCTGCAGCATAGGAGGGACTACGGAATAGGATATCTTCTTGCAAAATGCCGTTTTGATCGATCGGCGCTTTTTTGCGGGTCTCTTTAATTGCAGGCGGAATACTATCGGAGTCAATTATTTCAATGTGGCTGCCTTTTAGGACCACAAACCCCTCATTCGTCTGCTTGCAGTTTGCTTCTATAATCAATCCGCTTTTCTTACTTTTACGCTTTAAGTGTAATAATAAGTCATTATCATTGGGCATCTCTATTTGCTGTGGAAGTTCTTTTGTTTCTGCTAGCTTTTCAAATACTTTATAGCCTAAAGTTCCCATAACGATCTTCGAATTATCGATAAATTCTTCAAGCTCACTTTCTTTTTCCTCAGTAATGTTTCCGGGGGTAGGGTCGTTTCCGTTTTTAACCGGTAGAGAATACCTTCACCATTTTTTCTAATTCCTGCTTGTCCTATATAAACGACATTTTCCCCTGTCTGATCAGATGTCCCGAATAGAAAATATACACCACTCTGGGAAAGGTCATTACGCCCCTTACATTTTTCAAGTTCTGTTCTTGGAATTTTATAAGCAACTCCCGTCCAATTAGATAGGGTGCATTTGATTCGCCGAGTTGGTGTTCCATCCATTAAAAACAGATTTATACTTTTTCCCCGTATTGTCACAATTTATCCTCCTTTACGAACTAACTTGTTTCTAATAATTGGTATACTCAATGTAACTAGTTGTAATTATTTCCCTTTAGATAATTTTAAAACAAAAGAATTTTCACGGTAAGGGGGTAGGGGAGATGGTCCAAGTATTATAATGATAGAGTTGCTCGTGTGGGGCAGTCAATAAATTAATAGAAGAAAAGATGTGTTATGAAGTGATTAACTACATTCTATTAATCCCGTTATTCCTTATTGTTTTTTACATACTGCATCGCTCAAAGGCGTTTTCTAATGTTGTTAAATATATTAGTTATGGGTACTACTTCGTACTAACGCTGGTTTTCATCATAGTAAGAGAAAGAATAAGTTCCCTCTATAAATATTCTCCTAATCTTGATATTTATTGGGAGAAGAATTCAAATTGGGCTGATATTGCACTATTGCTTTATCTATTGCCGACAGCTGTCATTTTCTAAATGTTATGTTTTTCCTGGTTTAAAAAAGGGAAAGATTTTAAAAGAAAAATTCTTATGTTACTTTTCTTTGCCGTTGGGTTAGGATTACTTTTTGTTTATGCTTTTTTCTTCAGTATGATTTTTGGATATAGACCTTAAAGTGAGGTTTAGTTCTTTTTAATAGAGCAATGAAGGGCACTCTACTAGACTTTAGCCCTCGATATGTGCCTATGGGAACATATCGAGGGCTTTTTCTAAGCTACTTTACGTTTATATGACAGCATTGCGAAAACATAAGCAATAACAAGAATACCCAGGCACCATACGAGGGCGACCCATATCTCATTGCCCACTGGTTGTATTGATAAAAGCGCTCGGATGGCTTCCACAATCGAGGTCACCGGTTGGTTTTTAGCAAAGACGCGAACGGCCGATGGCATTGATTCCGTTGGCACAAATGCTGAGCTGATAAACGGTAGGAAAATAATCGGATAAGAAAAGGCGCTTGCACCGTCTACCGATTTTGCAGACAATCCGGCAATCACTGCAACCCAGGTCAAGGCCAGTGTAAACAGCACCAGTATACCAGCAATGATAAGCCATGACAGTACCCCTGCCGATGAGCGAAAACCAATAAGTAACGCTACAAGAATGATGATGACAACGGAAATAGCGTTAGATATCAACGAGGTCAGCACGTGCCCCCACAGCACAGTGGAACGCGCAATTGGCATGGAGTGGAACCGCTCGAAAATGCCACGTTGTATATCGATAAACAAATGGTACGCCGTATAGGATATACCCGTTGCGATCGTAATCAGCAGTATGCCAGGTAATAGGTAATTCACATAATTATCCGTACCGGTTTGAATTGCACCGCCAAACACGTAGGCAAACAGCAGCATAAATCCAATCGGCATGATGGTGACCGTGATAATAGTGTCCATGCTGCGGGAAATATGGCGCATGGAACGCCCGAGCATAACCCATATATCACTGAAAAAATGTTTCTTCTTTATCGCTTCCATTTACTTTCCCTCCTTATTTTCAATAAGGGTAAGAAATATTTCCTCCAATGTGGGCTGCTTTTCCACATACTCTACCTTTGCAGGCGGGATCAGCCTTTTTAATTCCGAGAGGGTGCCGCCTGCGATAATCTTGCCCTCATGTAGAATCGCAATTTGATCGGCAAGTTGTTCAGCCTCCTCCAAATACTGCGTCGTCAGAAATACTGTCGTGCCTCCATCGGAAAGCTCGTTGACAATCTTCCAAACCTCGATGCGCGCCTCGGGGTCAAGACCAGTAGTGGGCTCATCAAGGAAAAGAAGTTGGGGTTTTCCTATAAGGCTCATAGCGATGTCGAGCCTGCGGCGCATACCGCCCGAATAGGTAGACGCCCTTCGGTCAGCGGCATTAGTCAGACCGAAGCGCTTTAACAAATCATCAACTACCTGGCGCGGATTGTTAATGTGCCGCAGTTTGGCGATCATAATCATATTTTCCCGCCCGGTTAAAATCTCGTCCACGGCGGCAAATTGTCCGGTCAAGCTGATTGATTGCCGCACATTGTCGGGCTTGGACATAACGTCGAATCCGTTTACGGTAGCGGCCCCGTCGTCTTGCTTCAGCAGGGTGGTGAGGATTTTAACGATGGTTGTCTTGCCTGAGCCGTTGGAGCCCAGCAGGGCGAAAATACTGCCTCTTTTTACTTGAAAGTTTACCCCAGTCAACACAGGCATGTTTTTATAGGATTTTTTCAAACCTTGTACCGAGATAGCAAATTCATTTTGTGACATAACCATTTCCCCCTTTAAGGTGTAAACAATGTGATACCGGTCAAGTCCGCCTTTCCGCTTTTCAAGAATGCGTAGGTTATTCTATCCGCTTTACAGTCTATAAACTGGATCCGCTTCAAGCTTTTCGCCTTGAAGAACGTGTTCGTAAGGGTTACATTCTGGAATGTCACCTTGGAAAATTCACAGTTGTCAAAGGAGCAATCCTTGAATGCGCCATCAAAAGTGATATCGGCGAACTGGGTGGAATAAAAGGCGGTGCGGTTCCAAACCACGCTGGACACTTTATTTTTTAGAAAGGCACTAGTTTTGATGACAACCTCCGTAAAATCGGCGCCGGAAAAGTCGCAGTTTTTGATTTGGCTAGTTGAAAACTCAGTTTCTCTTAGGGAACAGTTCAGAAATAAAGTGTTTATTATATTGGAACTCTGAATATTGCTGTTGCTGATGTCGGAATTGGAAAAGTCACAACGGTCTACATTGTTACTTTTTAGCATAAGCCCCGACATCTCTGAACCAATAAAAAGGCATTTCTGGATGTTGGAAGAACCAAACTTTTCATGGAGATTTTTCAATCCGGAAAAGTCTGCATCCACCCAGTTCCCACAGGACATATCCCAACTAAGCTTTTTCTCTGCATTTTCGGATGGCGATTCAACTGATTGCTCAGTTGAAGAATCAGAAAAAGATTTTTCGGGAATTTCCGATAGGAAGTTATCAGAGAAATAGTTAAGGTCAACACCCAGAATTTCTGCAAGATGGTTAAAAGTAATGATGTCTGGCATTGATTCTCCCCGTTCCCATTTTCCCACTGCCTGTGAACTAACCGATAGCTGTTGTGCAAGCCTGGCCTGAGATAATTTTTTTTCTTTACGGGCTTCTGAGATTTTTTTTCCTATTATTAATGAGGTTAACATGGTGGGTACCCTCTCCTTATTTGATCTTGTCGACAATTTAATTTTGCTCAAATTCACACCACATTTCAATAAAACACATGAAACGGTTAGTTGTTTTTAGGCTACATTTAGTTGTAATATACCCAACTGTTCGTTGTTTGTAAGTAAAGTGTGTCAATTAACATGAATACAGCCACCAATTAAGTAAAATGCTTCTTAATTGGTGGCCTTTTTATTTATCATAGGAGTAAATAACAAAGGATAAAAACACGGTTAGATTTAATATGAAATTCATATTAATTTAATTTAACCTACGCGAAGGTACGATATAGTGAATTTAATTCTTTAATTGTGGAGGATTGAATATGATAGTAAATAGACTTTGTTTCTACATAAACTGGTGGGGATCGTCGTGCATATGTTGTGGTGCAATGAAACATGGTGAAATGAGTTTGGTCTATCCTGAGAAATATGTTGAATTGGTAAAGGGGTTCTTTGCCAACTATTCATAGGGTGAAGTTTTGTTGAAGATATAACAAAGGAGGGATTAGATGTACTCCAAATTATTTAGGATATTATGTATCATGGTTATTCTATTTACTTCATTAATTCATATACCAAACACTTCAAATGCAAAGGAAACTACAAGAAGTGAATCAGAAATTGAAAGGTTTTTTGATGAGTATTTTTCCAGGAAAATGAAAGATAAAAACGTACCCGGTGCTGGTTTTATTATCGTAAAGGATGGAAAAC
>CALCRD010000141.1 GCA_937894355.1 uncultured Bacillus sp. | reverse complement strand
CGACATGAAAAATTGACGAATAACGAAGATATAAAACACTCCACTCCCAAAATAACTTGGAACAATTAGCGGCTTGAAGGAATCTAACCATCCCCAAGCTTTAAACATCATAAACACTGGAATCATTGTCACTATCCCTGGGAGCATCATCGTACTAATTAATAAAAAGAAAAGAAAGTCTCTGCCATGGAAATCTAGTCTCGCAAAACCAAAACTAACAATCGCTGAAGAACAAATCTGGCCCACTACACCAAATGCTGTAATGATAAGGGTGTTTTTCAAGAACTCCCAAAAGGGGATCGCATTAACTGCCTTAGAAAAGTTATCCCACCGTATTGGTTTAGGAATCCATTGGGGTGGAAAAAGAAAAATTGATCCACTCTCTTTTAACGCTGTGGAAAGCATCCAAGCAATCGGTAATAAAATAATTACTGCACCTATCGAAAGTGTAATGTAAACCATGGTCGTCTTTATAAGCTCTTGTCTTTTTTTTGATGCAACAAATGCCAATTTTTTCCCCCCTAACTATTTTTCATTTCACCTTCATAATAGACCCACATCGGTGAGGACTTGAAGATCAAGAGAGTAAATCCTAAAATAATGGCAAATAAAACCCATGCTAAAGCCGAGGCATATCCCATTTCAAAATATTGAAATGCGTTCCTGTATAAATATAAAACATAAAATAATGTTGCATTATGGGGGCCCCCATTACTCATAACGTATGCATCGGTAAACACCTGAAAAGAACCGATTATTCCCATGACCAAGTTATAAAACACTATCGGTGTCATCATAGGAAGGGTAACATTCCAAACCTTTGCCAACCAACCGCCTCCGTCTATGTCTACAGCTTCATACAACTGACTAGGAATATTTTGTAACCCTGCAAGATAAATAATCATACTCCCGCCAACACTCCATAAGCTCATGATAATAATAGCGGGTAATGCCCACGTTTCACTCATCAGCCAAGCTGGGCCTATAATCCCGAATTTCTGCAGAATAACATTTAAAATTCCATATTCAGGATTAAAAATCCACAACCATAGTAATGAAACAGCAACCCCTGATGTTACTGTAGGCAAGTAAAAAATAGTTCTATAAACTCCCATCCCAGGAATATTATTATTTAGCAAAAGAGCTAAAGTAAACCCTATGATCAACCTAAGAGGAACACTAGTAAAAACATATTTTGCCGTTACTTTTAAAGCTTGCCAAAAAAGGGGATCTGAAAATAATTTAGAGTAGTTTGCAAAACCAACAAACTCCGGCGCTGAAAATAGGTTCCATTCTGTCAAGCTGATCCAGATGGAAGAAAGTAAAGGGAACGCTGTAAACGTTAAAAAGCCTATTAGCCAGGGAGAAATATATACATATCCTTCCAGTGACTTTAATATTCTCTTCCTTTTTGAGGCTTTTTTTTCTTTTGTTAAAAACTTGCCCATAGAAAACCCCTCCGCAAATAAATTACTTTGAGCTTAGGATCGGATTTACATTCTTTACCATATTCCTTGCTACTTTCGTTGCATCGTGCTTATTCATAATAAGATAATCTAGTTCGGAATTGATTTTATCCATAATTTTTGCATACTGTGGAAGCATAGGCCACATTTTTCCATCTTGTGCAGATAGAAAAACTCCTTGGGTCTGTTCCGTTGTTTTAGGTGTGGTTGACATTTTCAATACTGGAATCGTGGAAATTCCACCTTTTAAACATATTTCTTGGGCTGTCTTGCTTGCATAGAACTTAATGAACTCCCAAGCCTCTTTCGGGTGTTTCGTATTTGCACTTGCTACTGTTAAAGTAGACCAAGCTGCGGACACCTGTCTTTTCCCTTTAGGCATATTAGTACTACCCCATTCGAATGCCGAGATTTCTTTGAACTTAGGTACAACCCAGCCACCAGCCGCTATCATACCTAGTCTTCCAGTTGTGAACATCTCTTCCGTGGGTAGCGCTTTACTTGCGGCGGGAGTTGGAGAAACTTTTTCCTTATAAACAAGATCTTGATAGAATTGTAAGCCCTCTATACTTTCAGGAGAGTCCAATGTACATTTGGTAGGATAGTCATGATCATCAAATATTTCCCCACCAAAACGCCATACAAAGCCGTACCAATTACCTCCACCAAACCCATACTGCTCTACCCGGCCCTCTTTCGATTTTTTCACCATTTTTT
>CALCRD010000140.1 GCA_937894355.1 uncultured Bacillus sp. | reverse complement strand
TTTAATTCCAAACCAACAGCAAGCTCTGACGAAGATAATTGTTGGTCTTTCCAATGGAGCTCAAGTCCCATGTAAGGAACAAGGACCCCATCCTTATTAGCTCGGAGAAGTGGTGTAACCTTGACGCCGGAAATATCTCCCAGGGGCACGCTAGCATCTAGGCCCACCTTTTGCCCAAGCCAGGCCCTAGCTTTAAGTTCCGGGACCAATTCATCTTGGCTTACTTCTCCACCTGCTAATAATTCTAAGGCTAAGCTATGGGAACTCAACAGGATTAGAAGTAGTAATGTCAGGCAAAATGGTTTTCGTTGAAATAGCATCGTGCAACCTCTTTTAATATAGTTCCTTACTATCTTCTCTAAAGAAGACAAAACTCCTGCTATATAAGCCATACGGGAACATACCAATTTTGCCGATCAATCGGAAGTAAATCAGTTGCCATACAGATTACGGCTCTGGTTCCGATGGCAAAAGACTGCCCTAGCCTGCCAAATTTCTCCGGTTTCGCCACAGGCTCCAGCACATCGAAATTTTTAATTGCGCTTTTGCCTGGGGAGGCTGATTTTTTGATTTCAATTGGATAGAGGGTTCCGTTCTGCAAAATAAGCAAATCGATCTTTTTTTTATCCTTATCTCGGTAATAGAAAAGAGGCGGCTGTTTTCCTGCGTTCAGGTAGCTCTTATAAATTTCCGAGAACACATAGCTTTCAAAAAAAGCACCGGACATCGCGCCCCTCTCCAGAGCCTCGGGATTGCCCCATTTCAAAAGGTATGCGCACAAGCCTGTATCCAAAAAGTGCATCAGAGGCATTTTTGTTACCCGCTTCAATATGTTGTTGTGATAGGGCTGGACAATGGTGTTTGTTGTAAGATAAAAATACCAAAAGTTGCAAGTAAGAATTCCATAATATTGCAATTGGAAATTCCATAGTATTGCAAAGAGCCCATTGCAGGCATAAACCAAAACCTATATCCTTGTATTTGATGAAGAATGCAAGGAGGAGAGGAGAATGCTTGCAATGGACCAGGTCCATGATATCAGATTTCGATTCTTTACGAAAGGAGAGACGATTTCCCACATCGCCCAAGAATTGCAAATGGACTGGAAGACGGTTCGTAAGTATGTAGATATGACCGACTTCAACAGCCCACCCCCCAAACCAGCTTCAGAGTATCAGTTGTGCCCGAAGTTGGAACCTTACAAGGCAATAATTGATGAATGGCTATTGAAGGACAAGCACGCCCCACGGAAACAACGTCATACCGCCAGAAGAGTATTTAACCGCCTCAAAGAAGAGATTCCTGAATTTAATTGCTCCTACCGAACGGTATCAACGTATTACAACGTTAAGAAAAAAGAAATATTTAGCCAAGCTAAGATTGGATATCTTCCCCTAGAACATCAACCCGGCGAGGCCCAAGTCGATTTTGGAGCAGCCGATTTTTATGAGAATGGCACACTACATTCTGGGAAATACCTTGAAGTATCTTTTCCCTACAGTAACAAGGGCTACCTTCAACTGTTTTATGGTGAGAATATGGAATGCCTTTTAGAAGGATTACATACCATATTCACGCATATCGGTGCTGTGCCTGAAGAAGTTTGGTTTGATAACACAAAGACCATTGTCACAGCAATAATTAAAGGTGGCGGACGTGAGACTACAGAGCGGTTTAATCGTTTCCGTGAACACTACCGTTTCCAAGCTGTTTTTACAAACCCAAATTCCGGGGCGGAGAAGGGTAATGTAGAGAACAAAGTCGGTTATCATAGACGGAACTTTCTAGTTCCCATACCAGAGTGCACATCGCTTTCTGAACTCAATAAAAGCCTCCTTCAAAAGTGTGATGAAGACGCTGATCGAGGTCACTATCGGCATAATTGTACTATCGATGAGTTGTTTGTTGAAGACCTAAAACACTGCCATCCGTTACCTGAAATCAAATTTGACCTATCTGGCAGAAGAACTGTAACTACAAATAATTGGGGCAAATTTTATTTGTATAACGGGAAGCATGAATACTCGGTTTCACCGAACCATGCTAACATATCTGTTAATCTAGAACTGACTTCATCGCTTGTTATAGTGCTTGATGAGAACTATCGCGAAATTGTAAGACATCCTCGATTTTATGGTGATCTTAAACAACAAAGCATGGATTGGCTTCCTTATTTAAGACAGCTTTCTTTACGCCCACGTGCACTGAAATACTCCGGTATCTATGAAATGATGCCATCAGCTTTACAACAATTTCTTGAGGGTTGTTCCAATACCGAAACGGGAAAAGTTTTGAAGGTTCTAGTAGAACTTACCGACAGAACTGGTTTTAATAGTGCACTTAATACAATAAATCAAGCTCTCGATTATGGGGCAGCCGATGCTGATAGTTTGCGCAACCTCTATCGTCGCCTTTATGCAGATATACCAGAACTTCCGCCAATGTCCCTTGATCCTAACATTCCAGAGCTCGATCAGATGACAACCAATTTGGAAAGTTATGATGCCTTCCTCAAGAAGGGAGGTGTTATAAATGCTTAAAGATGAAATTATCACCTGCTGCAAAAAGCTAAGATTAAGCAGCAATCTTGCTGATATGGCCATGACTATGGATGCCGAATCGCATCAAGAGTATTTACATAAACTTTTGGTTGCAGAGTTAAAAAACCGGGAACAACGGCGCACAGCAAGTCTAATTAACACGGCAGGCTTTTACAGCATCAAGACATTTGACGAGTTTCGTTTCGATGAGATTACGCTACCTTCAAACTTAACGGCAGAAGATCTTAAAGCTCTTCATTTTATTGAGGAAAAGAAGAATATTATCATGTACGGACGAACAGGAACTGGTAAAACAATGCTTTCTACTGCACTTGGTATCACGGCTTGTCAAAACGGTATTCCTGTCAAATTCTACCGTACGGCGGCTTTAGTAAATCAATTATCAGAAGCTAAGCGAACTGGCACTTTAGGGAAACTGTTGAAAAAACTCAATAAAGCATCAGTTATTATCCTTGACGAATGGGGATACGTGCCATATGACCGCACTGGCGCTCAATTGCTCTTCGACTACCTCTCTGAAATTCATGAGCAGAAATCTATCATCTTGAACACTAATCTTGAGTTTTCAAGGTGGGTTAATGTGCTTTATGACGAACAAATGACGGCTGCTTTAGTTGGTAGGCTCATGCATCACTGTTATCTTCTGCTATTTCCCGGAGAAAACTATCGGTTAAGGGAATCCAGTATTAATGAACTTTATAACTCAATGGCTTCAGCCAATGAGAAGGAGGGCAGATGACATGGTAGCATTAGACGTGATATTTGTGAATATGAGACAGGCGAGCTTGATATCACAATAAAAAGTCCATCTGAGCGCTGGCAAGAAGAGCGCGATTATTTGCAGAGGCTATATCTTGAGAAGGTTACTGAAGTGCATACTCTTACAGAGTATATTAACGAACTTGAGCTAATACTTTCTGAACACGGTTTTGAATCTTCTAGAATGGCAAAAAGGTCTCAATCCTCCGAAGTTAAATCATAGACTTTTTGCTTAACCCATGGAGTACTGCCTGCAATTTATCTATTTCCCCACCTCATTTGACTTCGTTTTAGGTGGGGAAATAGACTTGCAACTTTATGGAAAATGGAGATGCAAAACTATGGAATTTTAACTTGCAACTTTCGGGAAAAAGGTCTTGCAAAAAACA
>CALCRD010000139.1 GCA_937894355.1 uncultured Bacillus sp. | reverse complement strand
GAACGAAAGGCAAGTTCATTCACGTCAGTAACCAAGATTTTATCCAAAAGCATGTATACCAAGATAAAACGCTAAGGCAACTCGTCAATCATCAGGTCAGGCATAATCAAAGAATCTCAACCAAGGAAATTGGCTCGTGGATTCAAAATCAGCATCCAAAGTTAAAGTGGCTTCATGCTAGGAAGTTAGAATTTGTTTTTAAGGACATCCATGCGGCTCGCTCGGATATTTTCATTTCCTTACCAGAGGAAACAGTATTGACAGCGGAATGGGAAGATAAGCTCCATTCTAGAAATAAAATGGTGAACTTAACGGTTATTTCCAATCAAGAATGGGGGGAACTACAAGCTAATCATTGGGTGCAGCAAAATTTTCCCTTTCCGTTTGTGATGATCGATGGGAGACTATTATGGTTAGGTTTACCACTTGAAGGAGCAAGAGGAGTATTGCCACCATTCGTTGCCGCCAGATTAGTTTCCAGAATGATATGCGATTACATTTTAGGACAATTACCGAAAAAGCGATAAAGCCAAGACCAATGGATGCGGGGACTGGGTAGGAAGTAAGTGGAAAATGTGTCAAGTGAGTCTTTTTGACAATAAATATTTTCATTTGGTTCTATTAATATAGTGAGGTTTTTGTTAAAATGAAAAAAGTGATGATAAAATAGGTCATTTGGTTTTATTTCAATTAATTAAAATATAAATCACGGTGGATTTAGTGGTATTTCTAGGTGAAAAATTATTCTTTATTCGTTCGTTAACTAAGTCTCAAGTCCCTTGATTATTTTATAAAATGAGGTATAGTAGTATTCTTAGTTATCATTAATAAATTTTATTAGATTATTCATTGATATTAAAGAGTTTACATTAAAACTAGATTATAAGGTTCTTATTTAATATAAAGGCTGTGTTAAAGCTCAGTGTTGATTTTTCACACAATGTTGATTGGAGTGGAAGGCACGCAGACTCCTGCAGGAGCACGAGCTGAGTGAGACTCCGAAGGAAGGAACGACCGAAGGAGGCTCACGGGTGAGCCTGCGAACCGCTCGTGCCTGCAACGGAAATCAACATTCAAGTTTAACAGAACCAATATAAAAATAACGATATCAGAATAATGTATTTTAAGGTAGGGGGAAAAGATGAAAAACTTATTTTCAAAACGCAAAAATATCTTCAATAAATTTATTGTTTTTTTCTTTTTGGCAGTATTCTTCCTTTGGATGAAAACATATATTGTTCAGTTATCACAATTTGAATTAGGGATAGAGAGTTCACTTCAAAAGTTTTTATTGTTTATCAATCCGTTAGGATCATCAATATTATTTTTAGGATTTGCTTTCTTTTTTAAAGGAAGAAAGAAGTATATTTCTTTAATGAGTATTTACTTCTTTTTATCATTCCTGTTATATGCCAATGTCTTATTTTACCGAGACTTCACAGACTTTATTACATTACCAACATTAACTCAAACGGCTAATTTTGGCGATGTTAGTGGAAGTGTAGGTTCATTATTACATCAGTACGATTATCTGTTTTTTATTGATTTCCTAGTTTTACTTTCATTATTAGTTTTCCGACTCGCTAAAATCGAAACCAAAAACATGAGTCGTCCAAAAATTGCTGCAGTAATTGCGATTGCATTGGGAATTTCAAGTGCAAATCTGGCTATGGCAGAAACAGATCGTCCAGAATTGCTTACTAGAGGATTTGACCGTAATTACATTGTTAAATACTTAGGGATGTATAATTACACAATCTACGATGCCGTTCAAAGCATGAAAGCCTCAGCACAAAGGGTTATGGCCGATAGCAATGATATAACAGAAGTGATTAACTTTACCCAGTCTAATCATGCTGAGCCTAATCCGAAATACTATGGTGCTGGAAAAGGAATGAATGTAATTTATCTGCACTTAGAATCGATTCAGACATTCCTTATTGACTATAGGATCAACGAAGAAGAAGTAACACCATTTTTAAATTCATTGACTAGAGACGGAAATACGCTTTACTTTGATAATTTCTTCCATCAAACAGCTCAAGGGAAAACCTCTGACGCAGAATTCATTTTGGAAAATTCATTGTACGGTGCACCATCTGGATCAGCGTTTACCACCAAGGGTCAAAATACATTCCAAGCTGCACCAGCTATTTTAGGCCAACTTGGTTATAATTCTGCTGTATTCCATGGTAATTCAGGAACCTTTTGGAATCGTAATGTCATCTATAAATCGTTTGGCTTTAACCATTTCTTCGATTCTAGTTATTATGAAATGAACGAAGAGAACCAAGCGGAATATGGATTAATGGATAAACCGTTCTTCGAGCAATCGATTCCACTTTTGGAGTCATTGCCACAACCGTTTTATTCAAAATTTATAACCGTATCAAATCATTATCCATATACAATGAATCAAGAATTAGCAACGATTGCACCGCATACTACCGGTGATAAATCAGTAGATAATTATTTCCAGACAGCTCGTTATGCAGATGAAGCATTAGCTCAGTTCTTTGCATATTTGAAGGAATCTGGATTATATGATAATTCTGTTATTGTAATGTACGGAGACCATTATGGTGTGTCGCAAAACCATAATAAAGCAATGGCCCAAGTTTTAGGAAAAGAAGAAATTAATGCTTTTGATAATACAGGATTACAACGAGTGCCATTTTTTGTTCGCGTCCCTGGGATTGAGGGTGGAATAAATCATGAATATACTGGACAAATTGACATCCTGCCTACTCTGCTTCACTTGCTAGGAATTGACTCTAAAGAGTATGTGCAACTTGGAACAGATGTATTGTCGGAACAGCATGATGATTTAATTCCGTTCCGAAATGGTGACTTTGTAAGTTCAACAATTACAGCTACAGATCATAAATATTATGATTCAATTACAGGCTTGCCATTGGAAGAAGCAAAACTTCCAGAAGCGAAAAAGTTTCAGGAAAGTGTCGAGCATAAATTATCGCTTTCAGATAGAGTTGTAAATGGTGATTTATTACGTTTCTATACTCCGAAAAACTTTACACCGGTTGACCGAACAAAATATAACTATACTAAGTCTGAAGCTGTACAAACTGAGGACAAGTAAATAGACTGAGAAAGACTATCTGCGATCATTCGTAGATGGTCTTTTTTTAGGCTCTTTTCTCAAACTTTGTTGCTTTTTAACATGTAAACAAAGTATTTTGCTGAACACAGCCAACACTTATGAGAAAAGAGCTACAAACTTACTTTCAAGCTACAAATTGGCTGTTAGCAAGTTAAAATCGGGTTTTGGATTTTAGCAAGTTAAAATCAGGTTTTGGATTTTAACAACAATCTTTACGAAAACAGCCATTTTTTTTTACAAGCTGAAAAGAGGACATTCACAGAATTTTGAAGTAAAATAGAGTTTATTATATAATCACTGTATCCATAATATAAATAGTGAATATTTCAGGAGGTCCACATTGTTAACAAACCATTTAGATTTTAGACTTGAACCGAAATTAATTGAACTTTATGAAGAACACAAAAAGAGATCAGAAAAAATAGATTGGGGCTACCATGATTTTTTACCTTGGGACAAAGCGCAGAATTTTCGAAGGGTGCCATGGGAACCCAATCAAGTTACCCTGCCACAGGGAGTGGTTACCGCAGTAGAAACTGCATTGCTGACAGAGGTAAATCTACCTTGGTTTACTTCACACCTAGATCAAACCTTTAAAGGGTCGCTAACAGTCATAAAGGATTTTGTTCATACCTGGACAGCGGAAGAGGATCAGCATTCCAATCTATTGGAAACCTATTTGCTAATAACCAGAAACGCCGATCCAGATCAGCTTCGCAAACTGCACAAACAAACAGTGGAAGGTGGTTGGGCACCAGGATTTCATACCCCATTTGAAACTATGGTGTATACGTCACTTCAAGAATTAGCCACAATGGTTTTTTATAACAATGTGGCAAAAGTAGCAGGGGAGCATGATAAAGATTTGGCTACCTTACTAAGAAGATTGGCCAAAGACGAAACACTTCATTACGCTTTTTATCGTGATGTAATTAAATACCATTTGCAATTAGAACCGAATTATTGCTATTATCTTGGCTATGTTATTCAAAACTTTCAAATGCCAGGTACAGTAATGCCAGATTTCGATGATCGCATGTCGATTATCGCCAAAGAAGCAAATTATGGACCATTGGAATATTTCGACCAAGTTTTAGACGTAATTGTTGATTATTGGGAGTTGGAGAACCTGCGCCCAATAGCACCAGAGGCCGAAAAAGCACGCCTCGATATTCTTAACTATCGGGCCAGACTAAAGCGGGTAAGAGACCGGTTCCACGCCTCTTCAAGAAATAAACGCAGCTAGTTGCTAACGTAAATTTGCTTTGCTACATTTCTTTTAACTAAATTTCAAAAAATAAAATGGTTCCCTGACTCCTAGCATATTCATGTGCTAGGAGTTTTTTAGCGCAGATTAATGGGCAGTAAAACCCAACTTCATGTTTCAATTTATCTATAAAACGTAAATTCATTCAATTTCTTTCCTTTTTTTGTGAAAAAAAAGCTTTAAAAGACATTCTCAATTGCTATATTTGGTAAAATAAATAGAACCGTAGTAGAAAACGGAAATAATTTTGGTCAATCTGCTTTGGATGCTATTAATCTTAATTGCGCTTTAAAGGCTAAGTGTTGATTAAAGTAATACAAATGTGGATGGAAAATAAGGGAGAGTTTTATAATTGAAAATGACAAAAAAGGAATATTTCAACATACCTAATCTTTTATCGTATCTGAGAATATTATTAATTCCAGTATTTGTGATGGTCTTTCTCGGTGCAACCACTCAAAAAGACTATCTACTTGCCGCGTTAATCGTCTTTCTTTCCGCATTAACCGATTTAGTAGATGGAATCGTCGCTCGAAAATACGGCCAAATTACTGAGCTTGGGAAGGCCTTAGACCCGATTGCCGACAAACTGACCCAAGTAACAATCATCCTGTGCCTTATGAATCAATTTCCAGGCATGTGGGCTTTGATTCTCCTGTTTATCATTAAAGAACTGTTCATGGGAATCAACGGACTAATCCTACTGAGGAAGGGCAAGAAACTAGATGGTGCCAAATGGTTTGGCAAACTGAGCACCGCCGTCTTCTTTGTTTGTATGATATTGTTGGTGGCGATTCCAAGCCTCCCAGGGTTTGCCGTAGCATCATTAATGATTACTGCAGCCGTATTCTTACTACTATCATTCGCCCTGTACATCCCAGAATATGCAAAACTGTATCGTGAGCTTCGGTAGTTAAATCTCTTTTTGTGAAAAATTGTAGCAAACTGAACAAGCGTAATTTTCCTTAATTTAATGGGGAGCCTCCCCACAGTTTGAAGTTTCACTCGATCATACGATTGGAAAAATTAAAGGGAAGATTTAGCTATCCTTCCATAAAAAAGAAGGTTGATTTTTTGGAGCGAAAAACTAGTGTGCTTTTTGTCCTTCGAGGAGCCGTATTTATAGTTGCCTTTATCTTATACATACTCAATTTGTTTTTTCCCAATGGAACATTAACGATGATGGTAAATGTTACCTCGATTTTGTTGTTTTTTACAGCTATTATCGGGGTAGCAAGGTTTTATTTTATCATGGCAATTGTTTTTCTGTTGAGTTCAGTAATCTTAGCGATTACTCGGGATGTTTCTTGGTCAGAAATGATGAGCGGTTTTTCGACAATGGTTAAATTAATCTTGTTTATTGGTGTGATTCCGCTTATTTCTTCACCGATTCAAAATTATATCAGGACAATTCAAAAAATGATTCAGGCCTTGAATCACAGGGTTTCATCGTTCCAAGTCTGTCAATCTACTACGTTTATTTTGGGGAATATCATCAATATGGCGGCCATCCCGATTTCCAAAACAATGTTTTTTCAAGACGGTACCGAGGTGGAAAAAAGGGTGAAATCTGAATTATCACTTCGGGCTTTTGGGTTAGCGATGATGTGCTCGCCTATTGGTGCAGCCTTGGCACTCGCTATTGATCTTACTAACACGAGTTGGCTATCCCTATTAGCAATCAACCTAATATTAGTGGTCATCGGTTTGTTTCTTTCGTATTATTTAACCAAGAGACACAGATTACTAGAAGAACAGAAAACTCTATCGGAAAAAGTGTTAATGGAAAAAGCCGACTTTGTAAATCTAGCAGCCGTGTTTGGCCCATTTTTCCTTTATTTTCTGTTATTGATTTATTCTGAGCGATTTGCCTCAATTGGCATGATGGAAACCATTTTAATCAGTGTCCTACCGTTTACGTTTTTATGGAGCCTATTTCTAAAAAAAGTCAATCAATGGTGGGGGGCTTGCCGATTACAGGTTTTCCAGCAAACGCCTAAATTCTTTGGTCAGTTTGCGGTCATTATTAGTGCGGGCTTGTTAACTCATACGATCGAGGTGACTGGATTAAACCAAGCCCTAACCAGCTTGTTACCTGGAACCACAGGTTCCAGTGATTTCGGTGCATTCTACATTCCGATTACGATATTGCTGGTATTTATTTTATCAGTTTTTGGGGTTCACCAATTTGTGGCGATGATTTTTACAAGTCAAATTATCATCCCAGAAACGTTTGGTATTAACCCAATCGTATTTGCTAGTGCTTTGCTCGTCGGATTTGCTTCGGGAATGCTAGGGAGTGCTTTTAGTGGAGCTACGATTACCATGAGCGGTCTGCTACATGAAACTTCCTATAAGGTTGCCCAAAAAAATTACCTTTTCGTGTTTATTTTTATCGGAATATCTTCGTTCCTGTTAATTTTGATCAATTTCTATTTAACTGCTCGGTGAATTGTTAATAGTGGGTTCTTTTTAAGGGTGTTTAAGAAAAAAGTATATAGAAGAGTACAAAAAAAGCTAAGTAATTCTAATATGAATTTACTCAGCTTTTTTTTGTTTGAAAACGTCAAAACTATTTGGGTAAACCCAGTGAATGTGACAAAAATATGGCAACGGCAAATAAAATGAAAAAATGGCAAACAAATCAGAAAAACGGCAAATAAAATCGGAAAATGGCAAACAAACCAGAAAAACGGCAAATAAAATCGGAAAATGGCAAACAAACCAGAAAAACGGCAAA
>CALCRD010000138.1 GCA_937894355.1 uncultured Bacillus sp. | reverse complement strand
CCCACGTTTCGCCGATGTTCCAACGTTCAAAGAAGGTATTTTCTGGTAAGAGAATATCGGCATATTTCCCACTTGGAGTTAGAAAGTTGTCACTAACAACAATAAATTCGACTAAATTTTCGTCTTCAAGGATCTTAATTGTTTTATTCACATCAGGTTGTTGATTGACTAAATAGTTTCCTGCAAGGTTAAATAGAAGCTTAATATTGCTTGTAAGTTTATCTACTCCAAGAAGGCCATCCTCTGGAGTGATTTTGCTGGCATCAGTGATAGCATCGGTCCATGACATTATCGAAATAGATGCTTTAACAGGGTTCTCCGGCATTGGAATTCCAACTGGGAATTTCCGCGGGATTCCACCATATCCAGAAGCCCAAGCCCCAGCTTTTCCAACATTTCCGGTTATCGTAGCGAGCATGGTACCGCCCCGAGCAATTCTTTCACCACTGGCTTGTCGTTGCGGACCCCATCCTTGAATTAATGCAGCAGGTTTTGCTTGGGCATATTCGCGAGCGAATTGGCGAATTCTTTCCGCTGGAACTTTACATATAGCTTCTGCCCATTCTGGTGTTTTTTCCACCCCATCTTTTTTCCCAAATAGATAGGAAACGATGGATTCATTTGCTGGAACTCCTTCAGGCATATGTTCTTCATCAAATCCAACAACATATTTATCAAGGAATGCTTGATCCTGAAGTTTTTCTTTTACGATAACATAAGCCATTGCGTCCATGAGTGCATTATCAGTTCCGGGTAGTAGGGGAATCCATTCATCCGCATAAGTAGCACTTGAATTTGAGTAACGCGGATCAACAGAGATAAATTTAATCCCTTTTTCTTTCAATTTTTTATAATAATGGTTGGTATGGCCAAAGATAGTTTCAGCCGGATTATGACCCCATAATACAACCAGCTTAGTGGACTCAAGTGTATCCAAGCTACTTCCAGTTGCTGCTGTCCCATATGTATAGGGCGTAGCAGCAGCTGTATTGCCCATACTAACCGAATGATAATAACTTAAATGTCCGCCAGTTAAGCTCATTAATCTTCTAGCCAGTGCAGCTCCACCCACCGTACCACCGGTTACTGCTGTCCCTTGGTGAACATAACGAGATTCAGGTCCATATTTTTCGGTAATCCGTTTTGTTTCATTGGTGATGGTTTCGATGGCTTCTTCCCAACTAATTCTTTTGAATTTCCCTTCACCACGTTTACCAACACGTTTCATCGGGTATTTAAGACGGTCTGGATGATATTGATATTTACGATAACCCCGACCCCGTACACAAGCCTTCATATACGGATTGGCTTCATCGAGTTCTTCGTCTGTTCGGGTGCTAATACGGGTAATGACTCCATCCTGAACATGAGCCTTAACCACACATTTTCCACCGCAGTCAAACGTACTACATGTTGGGATAATTTTTTCAGGTGCAACTGTATTCGGGCTCTTTGCTTTTTGCAGCCGGTTGGTAGCCCAAAGTCCACCACCAGCTATCACAGGAACAGAAAGGACTCCAGTCCATTTTAATAAAGACCTCCGCGTTAGCTTACCTTGTGCTAACTTGTCCACAATGTTTTTATTTTCTTCAGTCATGATCTATTGCCTCCTTTAAATACAGAGCTAATTCTCTTTCTAGAGTAATATACTCTTCTAACAACTGTGCTGCCCCTTTGTACAAAGCAATCCTTGACGAATCGCTCAGCATTTCACAAAACTGCGGGCACCATTTTAACAGGTGATCGTCCAAAAACGATATTTGTTCATTCAATAAATTTCTAGCCGTTACTAGTTCGGGCGTTTCTATTGTTTTCTGAATAAGAAAGCTAAGAAATTCTAATTCTGAGACGATATGGTCGTCCGGTTCATTTTTTTCCCTAATAAAACTCAAACCATGTTTGCGATAACATTCTCTTACTTGTAAAGTTTGTTCTTCGAATAATATATGTTCTTTTCCTAAATATACAGATTCCCAAAGCGGTGCAGGAAGGACATTTGGACCAACAAAAAGCCGATTGTATTCTTCCTGTGCCTTTATCAGTGATTCTGGTTCAGAGAGAAGCGTGTTGCAATCTGTTTGAATCATTTTACAAGCAAAGCTGATGTCACAAAGAGATTGGAACCTTTGATCTTCTAATATTGTTTGCCATGATTCTTTGTTCAGAGGAACATCGAAAATAAACCGAATCAATTGATTAATAAACAACCTGCTGTGTAAAATGGTCGTGAATTCTGGTTCATCTGCTGGTAGTTCTTTTTCAGTTAGCATCATATATTTCCTTTCTTTTACTTTATCGAAATAATGTTATAGTTTTATTCTAACGGGTAATTATTATGAAATTCTTAAATTTAATGAATGTTAGACAAGATTCATTTGTTTATTAAAAAAATATGGACAATGAGAGTTGTTATCAGTGATTGCTAAAATTTTTTATGCGCCTCCACAATTTGTTGGTGATAAGCGGTGCGAGAGCCTGTCGGATGATGTGAAAAAGCCAGTAGCAGAAAAAAACAAGATGAGCTGTCACATGGACAGCTCATCTTTAACATTCTCTTAGTAAAAATATGGAA
>CALCRD010000137.1 GCA_937894355.1 uncultured Bacillus sp. | reverse complement strand
ACCGGCAACGAAACCGCGAAACCGGCAACGAAACCGCGAAACCGGCAACGAAACCGCGAAACCGGCAACGAAACCACAAAACCGGCAACGAAACCGCAAAATCCAGCAACTAAATCTCACTAAACACCAAAACAAATCGCAAAAACTAACAAATCCAACATAAAACTTATCCCGAAATTCCACATTTAATGAACAACCGGTGCAAATATGGCATCCCGGTTGTTTTTTTTTGAAAATTTTCTCTCGTTGAAACGCTAGCCGCGCTTTTGTATAATAAGAAGGTTGAGGGGTGTGAACGAATGTTAAAGTCAAAAACCAGATGGATTGTTCGCCAGTCAGATCAAGAAAAAATTCAACTGTTGAGAAAAGAGCTTACCATTTCTCCTTTAGTTGCATCACTTCTCGTGAATCGCGGAATCAATACTGTCGAGGATGCAAAAACCTTTTTATATACAAAAGATCAAACCTATCATGACCCATTTTTATTAAAGGACATGGATGTGGCTGTATCTCGAATCCAACAAGCAATTGAGCAAAATGAGCAAATTTTAATATATGGGGATTACGATGCTGATGGTGTGAGTAGCACAACCATCATGATGAAGACACTTCAGGATTTAGGTGCTGACGTCTCGTATTATATCCCAAACCGGTTTACCGAAGGCTATGGTCCAAATGAACCAGCCTTTCGTCATGCTGCCGATATTGGTGTGCGGGTAATCATTACGGTAGATACAGGTATTTCTGCCGTACATGAAGCACAGGTGGCTAAAGAATTAGGACTTGATTTGATCATTACCGACCATCATGAGCCGGGTCCGGTATTACCGGAAGCTGTGGCGATTATTCACCCGAAATTAGAAGACAGTAACTATCCATTTCGCGATTTAGCCGGTGTGGGTGTGGCTTTTAAATTATCCCATGCCCTATATGGTTCAGTCCCTGAGCACCTGCTTGACATTGCTGTGATTGGTACAGTCGCCGATCTAGTTTCACTAACAGGTGAGAACCGCTTAATTGCCAGAAATGGAATTAGAAAAATGAAGGCAACCACCTGCGTCGGCCTTCAGGCTTTGTTTAAACTAACAGGGGTAACCCCCACGAATATTTCTGAAGAAACAATTGGCTTTTTAATTGCTCCAAGAATCAATGCAGCAGGACGCCTAGAAAGCGCCGATATTGCCGTTGATTTACTTTTAACGGACGATATTAATGAAGCAAAAGCGATTGCTGAGGAAATGGAAGAACTAAATAAACAGCGCCAAGCGATTGTTAGTAAAATTACTGAAGAAGCGATAAAAGCTGTTGAGGAGAATTTTCCTATTTCCGACAACTCTGTTTTAGTCATTGGTCAAGAAGGCTGGAATGCAGGTGTGGTTGGAATTGTCGCTTCAAAGCTAGTTGACCGGTTTTATCGACCGACCATCATCCTCAGCTATGACAAAGAAAAGGGATTAGCAAAAGGCTCGGCTCGTAGCATAGTTGGCTTCGATCTTTTTAAAAATTTGTCAACCTGCCGAGAGCTCTTGCCGCATTTCGGAGGCCATCCAATGGCAGCAGGGATGACCTTAAAGCTCGAAGATGTAGCTGAACTTCGCTCAAGATTGAATGCACTTGCAGATGAACAATTGACGGACGAGGATTTTATTCCAGTCGTTCAAGTTGATTGCGCCGTTGATTTACATGAAGTTGAGTTAGCGTCAATTGAAGAAATGGGACTTCTTTCACCTTATGGAGTGGACAATCCCAAGCCAAAGGTTTTGCTTGATAGCGTTAAGTTGTCCTCGATTCGCAGAATTGGTACCGAGCAAAATCATTTAAAGGTCATTTTGGAAAAAACGACCTCATCTCTAGATGGAGTAGGCTTTGGCTTAGGTCATCTGTTTGATCATATCTCGCCAAACGCCAATCTTTCTGTCATAGGAGAATTATCGATAAATGAATGGAATAATATAAGAAAGCCGCAAATATTTCTATCAGATATTGCCGTGCGTAATTGGCAATTATTTGATTATCGTGGAATAAAGAAGCATGAAAAATTCAATGAAACGATTCCAGAAAAAAATCGCAAATGGGTTGTATTCCACCAAGATAATCTCAAGATTGTTCCGATAAAAAATCAAGATGAGATTATGTACATTGAATCAATTGAGCAAGCAGCCTCGACCGATATTGATGGTGCAAATGTTGTATTAGTAGATTTGCCGCCTTCTAAAGAAATAGTTGAAAGACTTCTTTTTGGAAAAAAACCAGAAAGAATTTATGTTCATTTTTTCAAAAGAGACAGTGATTTCTTCAGTACAGTTCCAACCCGTGATCATTTTAAGTGGTATTATGCTTTCCTTGCAAAAAAAGGTCCGTTTAATATGAAAACGCACGGAAATGCTTTAGCAAAAAATAGGGGATGGACTAGGGAAACGATTGAATTTATGTCTCAGGTGTTTTTTGAATTGGACTTTGTTACAATAAATGATGGACTTATTTCATTGCAAGCAAATGCTAACAAGCGTGATTTAGCTGAATCAGCAACATATCAACTAAAACAAGCTCAGCTTTCGCTTGAGAATGATTTATTATATTCTTCTTTTCAGCAGCTAAAGAGTTGGTTTGACAAAGTAATTCAGGAGTCAGTTAATCATGAGGAGGAAAAAGTAGAATGGATTTAAAACAATACATTAAAATCGTTCCAGACTATCCAAAGCCGGGAATAAACTTTAAAGATATTACGCCGCTAATGGACAATGGCGAGGCCTTTAAGTATGCAACAGACCAAATTGTTTCCTACGCTTCTCAAAAAGAAATTGATATCATTGTTGGTCCAGAAGCTCGCGGTTTTATCATCGGATGTCCCGTTGCCTATGCTTTAGGAATAGGTTTTGCCCCTGTTCGTAAAGAGGGCAAGCTACCAAGGGAAACGGTTAAAGTCCAATATGGTCTGGAATATGGCAAGGATGTCCTGACTATCCATAAGGATGCCATTAAACCGGGACAAAGAGTGTTAATTACCGATGATTTATTGGCTACAGGTGGAACGATAGATGCAACGATTAAACTTGTTGAACAGCTCGGCGGAGTTGTTGCCGGGATTGCCTTTTTAATTGAGCTTTCTTATTTGGAAGGCCGCGATAAACTTGAGAATTATGATATATTAACTCTAATGACCTATTAATGTTCAAATTTGGAGCACTCATATTGAGTGCTCCTTTGCGTTATTTTT
>CALCRD010000136.1 GCA_937894355.1 uncultured Bacillus sp. | reverse complement strand
GCTAAGAAAATGATTCAGGAAATTCAGAACGGGGCTAAAAATGAGACCGAGGAAATTCGTCAACTAACCGTTAATTCTTATGCCTCCTCTGATTATAAGGAAGGGGTAAGAGCTTTTCTAGAAAAAAGGACACCTCAATTTAAGGAAGCATAGTGCAAAATTCAGCTAAGCTGGCTAACAAATAATAATCTTTTTTAAGGCAGAGAAACTAGCTCCTATGTATTAGGTGCTCCCATTTTTCAACATTAGGAGGGGAAAATATGATTATTGATATTCATGGACATACGGTTGCACCACCAGAGGTTTACCAGTTTCAATCAAGGTTGTTAGGAAGTAGGGGGAATCCGTTTGAGTCGTTTCCTAAGGTTAGTGATGAAGCGATTGAATTGGCGTTGAAAAGACCGATTGAAACGCTGAAGAAGGTTGGAACAGATTTGCAATTGATTTCTCCGCGGCCATATTTGGCGATGCATTCGATTCAGCCGAGTTCAATGGTTCATAAGTGGACGGAATTTGTAAATAATATCATTTCTCAGCAGGTTCGGCTGCATCCGGAGATGTTCCGAGGCGTGGCTGGATTACCACAATCACCAGGGCAGAATATTCGGGAAGTGTTGCCTGAACTTAGACGGTGTGTTGAGGAACTTGGGTTTGTCGGGGTGCAATTAAATCCTGATCCGATGGAAGGTGGACAGCCAACGCCACCAGGTTTAGGGGATGAGTATTGGTATCCGTTATATGAGACGCTTGTCGAGCTTGATGTGCCGGTTTTGGTTCATTCAGCTAGTTGTTGTTCACAACGGGAGTCTTATACGCTTCATTTTATTAACGAAGAGAGTATTGCGATTATGTCGTTGCTAGAGTCGAATGTATTTAAAGATTTTCCTAACTTGAAGGTGGTTATTTCGCATACGGGTGGAGCGATTCCTTTTCAAATGGGGCGGTTCCGGGCTTGGCGTCATCGTACCAATGGAGAAGATTTCGATGTTAGCTTGAAAAGGCTCTATTTTGATACAGTCAATTACTCCAAAGAGGCTTTGGAGTTCGCGTTTAAGGTGATTGGCAGTGATAATTTGTTATTTGGAACTGAAAATCCAGGGCCTGGTTCTGTATTTAATCCTGCAACGGGGACTACGTTTGATGATTTAAAGCCTATTATTGATGGATTTGATTTCTTAACGAGTGAGAATCTTTACAAGGTTTATGAAGGAAATGCTAAAAAGCTATATAAACTAGATATTAAAGCAAACCATATGATTTCACGATGATAACATGGGAGGTTAGGTGAATGGCGAGGATTGTATTAGGTATAGGTACACCGCATAGTCCGCAATTAAGCACTCCTGTTGAGCAATGGGTGCTTCATGCTGAAAGGGACAAAACGAATCCGGCTATCAATTTTGCGGAATTGTCGAGTAAAGCTCCGGATTGGATTGAGGATCATTTAACGGAAGAGGCTTGGGAAGAAAAAGCTCAGGCTTGCGAAAATGGAGTTGACAAGGTTAGTCAGTTGATTGAAGAGGTTGCTCCAGATATCCTGATTGTCATTGGCGACGATCAAAAGGAGATGTTTTTGGATGACAACATTCCGTCTTTTGCGGTTTTCTGGGGGAAAGAAATCTATGATTTACCGCATGATGTGGAAAAATTACCGCCATCGATTCGTCCAGCTTACTGGGCAAGGCACGGGGTTGTACCTGAAGCATATCCAACCGATGCTGAGCTAGGTCGCCATATTATCGAAACCTTGGTAGAAAACGAATTTGATGTGTCACAGTTCACAGAACAGCCGAGTGGACGTTCGATTGGTCATGCCCATACTTTTGTTCGACGCCGACTGCTTGAGGGCAAACCTGCGATTAAGATGGTTCCAATCTTGGTTAATACTTTTTTTTCGCCAAATGTACCTAGTCCGCAGCGCTGCTATGAATTTGGTCGAGTATTGCGCCAAGCGATTGAATCTTGGGATAGCGATCAAACAGTTGCGATAATAGCTTCTGGGGGAATGTCCCATTTTATTATTGATGAAGAGTTTGATAGACAATTTTTAACTGCTCTTGAAAGGAAAGATAAGAAAGCACTCACCTCTATACCAAAGGAAAAGTTTGTTTCAGGCACTTCGGAGCTGCTAGCTTGGATTGCTGTTGCTGGAGCAGTTGAGGATTTGGATATGAAACTAATAAATTATATTCCTACATTTCGAACCACTGCTTTAACAGGATGTGGAATGGGCTTTGTATATTGGGATTAATAGTTTTAAAGCATTAAATAAATAAAAATGGAATGGGGAGGAATTAAGATGTTATCAAAAGAAAACAATGATTTATTAACCCAGGTTACTGGTAATGCGCCAATGGCGAAATTCATGAAGGAATTCTGGGTACCAGCTGTACGCGCAGCTAGACTTGAAGCGGATGGGGATCCGATTCGTGTCCGTTTATTTGGTCATAATTATGTAGCTTTCCGTGGAACCGATGGAAAAGCGGCGTTATTAAATGAAGCTTGTCCTCATCGTTTAGCCTCATTGGGATTAGCCAGAAATGAAGGCAACGCCTTGACTTGTTTGTATCATGGTTGGAGATTTGATGTAGATGGAAACACCGTGGCGGCACCGACGGAACCACTTGAAAAAGAAGAACATTTCTGTAAAAAGGTGCCATTAAAGCATTACCCGGTTCGTGAAGCCGGGGGTATTCTTTGGGCTTGGTTAGGTGATAGAGAACCAAATCAGTTCCCAGCCTTTGAGTTTAATAATTTACCAGAATCGAATGTATTAATCCGAATTGCAGAAGTTAATGCCAACTGGCTGCAAGTGCTTGAAGGAACCGTGGATTCGGCTCATGTTTCGATGCTGCACCAAGAATCCGTTAAGCAGGTTAACGCAACGGTTAATAAGACGCAGCATGACCTTTCGCCTCGCTATGTTGTGGATGCCCAGCCGTATGGTTACCGGGCGGGTGCCTTACGTGGTATGCCTGATGGTAGTCAATATGTCAGAATTTCTGAATACGTACAGCCTTGGTATTCGTTTATTCCAAAGGCGCCACATGAAAACCATCTTGTGGCGATTACGATTCCAGTTGATGATGAAAATTGTGTGCAATGGTTTGTCTTTTACAATCATGAAAGAGCGTTAACATTTGAGGATAAGGCAATAACAGAAGCATCATTTGGAATTGATCCTAATACAAGTCAGGATAATTTCTACGAGGGTAGTAAAGAAGGCCGTTGGGATCAGGATCGCTCGATAATGGATAAACATTTTACAGGTATGTATGGAGTACTAATTGAGGACTATGTCATCGTTGAAAGTATGGGTACCATTTCTAATCGAACTCAAGAGTATCTAGGTTCTAGTGATGCCTTTATTACGAAAATTCGTCATCACCTACTTAAGGCCTTAAAAGATCAGGCGGAAGGTACAATTCCTCTTGGCCTTGACCGAGAAATTGATTATCATAGCATTCGCTCAACGAATGGAGTTTTATCGGCCGAGGAAGATTGGAGATTGACGCCTAAATATTAATTGTAATCAAGAGATGGAGGCGATTGAGTGATAAAACGTGAAACTATTGGAATTCCAGGGGTTACTCATGGGTCGGCACCAATTCCGATGGGGGCAAAAGTTGGTTCGATTGTCTATTCTTCGGCAATCATGGGCAAAGATTCCCAAACCAATGAGCTCCCAATGGATGCTGAAGGTCAAATGAGTTGTCTTTTTAGAAATATTGCCACTTTCATGAATGAAGCGGGTGGTTCAATTAATAGTATTGTTCGAATGTCGGTTTATCTTAAGGATAACAGCTTTCGCGTTCTATTAAATAAAGAGTGGAAAAATATGTTTCCCGATGAGAAGGATCGACCAGCAAGACATGTTTCAATTCAAAAGGACTTGCAGAAAGGAATGGTGGTTCAAGTTGAACTTGTCGCTGTATTATCGCTTGGATATCTGTAGTTTGGAAAAATGTTAACGAAAGGAGGAGCTTAAGTGGCAAATGATATATTACTAGAACGCTTAGCAAATTTAGATTCGTGTGCCATCTCTGATGCGTTGGATTCACTTCAGCTTCAAGGAGTGGTAACCAGAGTGAAATCAGTGACTGTTTCTAAAAAGATTTTTGGACGGGCTGTTACCGTTAAGTTGGTTCCAAAGGGCTCGCTGCAGACTAACCGTCATCTAGGGACGGCAGCGGTAGAATCAGCTTCAAAAGGAGATATCATTGTCATTGAACATTGTTCAACTGAAGTAGCAGGCTGGGGAGGAAATCTTGGAATCGCCGCACATTTGCGGGAAATCGGTGGTGTTGTGATCGATGGAGCTTGCCGTGATGCTGATGAGTTAACGATGATTGGTTTTCCAGTTTATGCTCGTTCGGTTGTTCCGACTACGGCTAGGGGGAGGATAGTTGAACAATCCTTTAACGAAGTGATTGCCATTGATAAGGTGAAGGTCAGACCAGGGGATTTAGTCCTGGCAGATGGAAGTGGAGTGGTGTTTATTCCGATTGAGCATGCTGAAGCCGTTATCAAAGTGGCTGAAGGAATTGTTGAAAATGAAGCAGCGATGGCAAAAGCGATATTGGCAGGAAAACCTGTTAGTCAAGTAATGGGTCAGAAGTATGAAACTATGCTAGAAATCAGAGCAGAAAAGTAAACAATATCATAAAAAAACTAGATAGAATTAACTAGAAATTGAGCATTATTGTGAGTTATTTTGGAAGATTTAAAGGAACACAGAAGCGGTTAACTAGCAGATTTTTAAGGTGAAAAAATATGCTAATGATCGCTTCTAGTTTTCCCAAAAGGCTAATTTAAGAGAACCAGGTTCATTAATAGACAATCCTATATATTCATCGAGTTCCCTATAATATCAAGATTAATAATTAAGTGCATCTATGAAGTTGCCGATGATGAAGGCTAAATTTAGAAAAATGATGAAAGCGCTTTATTTATTGGAATTGGTGACAATGTGGAAAATTCGAGTCATTAGGAGGTTTGTTTATGAACGTAAGAGGAAGTAATTCCCCAGTGAATGTTTCACAGATAATCGAAGAAAGTAACAATAAGCGGTTTTCCGTTAATTTAATTGCTTGGACATTTTTACTAATGATTCTAGAAGGCTTTGATGTTGCAAGTATCTCGTTTGTAGCCCCAATTTTAATGGAGAATTGGCAAATTGCTTCTGGCTCGTTTGGTCTAGTATTTGGGGTAGGAACATTCGGATTAATGCTTGGTGGATTTCTTTTCGGTTACTTAGGTGACAAAATTGGGAGAAAGAAAGCACTTATGTTTAGTACCGTAATTTTTTCCATCTTTACGTTACTAACTATTTTCTCCAATTCATTACCTACATTAATCGCTTTACGTTTCTTAGTTGGTCTCGGACTAGGGGGTACTGTACCACTTTGTATTGTCCTTGTTAATGAGTTCGCTCCGAAAAAAGCCAAAGGACGCTGGGTAGCCATTATGTTTACCGGGTTTCCACTGGGAATGTCTGCTGGCGGAATGATCGCGGCCCAGCTATTAGAAAATTTTGATTGGCATTCTATCTTCTTGGTAGGTGGTATTGCTCCGCTAATTGCCTTGTTTGGTGTATTTTTCAAATTACCAGAATCATTAAGGTTTCTCGTGATTAACAACAAGAATCGCCGTGAAATTGCCAACTTGGTAACAAAATTAAAGCCGGAGTTAAAGATATATCCCACAACAGAATATACGGTCGATCAGGTTGATCAAGCTGTTTCATTTACACCTAAACTGCTGTTTTCTAAAAGTCTGCGTTTCGTAACACCACTAATATGGATTGCATCTATCACTTCTTCTTTTGTTGTTTACTTTTTAAATAGCTGGATGCCGAAATTATTAGTTTCGTCGGGATTAACGTTAACTGATGCGGCAATGACCACATCCTTGTATCATTTAGCTGGAATTTTAGCAGGACCGATAGTTGGCTGGATTTTTGATCGATATGGGCTACTAGCTTGTGTGGTTTTTCCAATTAGCGGTAGTATCCTAACGGCAATACTTGGATTTCCGATGACCGGAGCATTATTAATGCTTGCTGTGTTTAGTGCCGGGTTTTTCGTAATTGGGACTCAAGGAATTATGACGGCGTCAACGCCGAATTTTTATCCAACAGCCTACAGAGCAAATGGGAACGGAATTGCTATGGGGATTGCTAAGATTGGGTCAATCTCAGGGCCAATTATTGGCGGCATCTTGATTGCCCAATTATCATTAAATAGGCTGTTTTTTGTGAATAGTGGGATCATCGCCTTTGCCGTTATTCTGTTTACATTGTTGGGAATTCTATCTGTGAAATTATTTGCCGAAAGGAAGATGATCGAAGATGAGGATACTACCGAAGGACCTATTGAAATTAGTCATTAACAAGAACCCCTGAGCATATCCTTGTTGGGGACAAAATTTTTCTTATCCGCTAACCGGGAACTGGCGATTTCTCAGTTTAGGCTGCATCCTAAACTGAACACTACATGCATCAGGGGTTGTTTAAATATTACCATATATCACCCAATTAGTTAACTTGCATGTATTTTGACTTCATAGTAAATGTAAATGCGATAAAAAATAAAGTTTTTTTCCACTGCATAGATTAACGTAAGGTAACAACCCAACTTAAAAAGCCATTTGTTCTCTTATATCACTGATATTTAGAGGCACGTGGCTTTTTTTCTGCTTTTTTCAGTGCTAAGTAAATTTTAAAACGATAATCGGTCTACGGTATCGCCTGCAAAAGATCGAAAGGATGCTAGGATTTGAAATTCGT
>CALCRD010000135.1 GCA_937894355.1 uncultured Bacillus sp. | reverse complement strand
AAAATAGAGACTATCAAACCACTAATCTGGTCAAAAGCCTCTACCTAATTAAAAAAACTTATCAAATTTACTATTCACTCTAATCCAAAGCCCTTTTCCTAAGCTCCAAACCAAGGCTCAAAGCTCAAGGCTCAAAGCTCCAAACCAAAACCCCTTAATCTCCCAGTCTCCTACTCCTTAGCAGCCAAAATTTCCGTAATCGAATCAATCGGAGTTTGCACCGCTTCGCGAGCCCGCTTAACAGCTGCCACATTAGGAGCATCATAGAAGCATAGGCACTTCGTCATATCCTCGCACACATAAGTCCGGGAAAACGCTACCTCGGGAACCTCTTGATAATGCACAGAATTTTTATTTTTTCTAGCCAAATATTGATCCATCGTAATATTCTCCGGAATATTCCATTCAACTAAGTAGTTAACCACATCATTATTTTCCTTCACATCTGCAAGCTCTTTCCCAACCAGACGGACTTCTTTAACCAATTGTACTGGAATCCCAGCCGCTCTTAACCGATCCGTCGCCACTGTGCGATCTTCACCTTCAATAATAAAGAACGAACGCGAGAAATCCTTCGATACTTGCAACTCAATTAGCGCCGAATGATTTTCCTTAAGCTCCGCTTGCAACACCGCCGCCTTTTGATCCAATTCCGCTTTAGTAGCCACGATTCCAGTCAAAGTTGATTCAATTAAAAATAATCCCATAATAAATCCCTCACTTTTCAAATTTTAAATTTCAGAAATTTTTTGATAAGGTTAGTTTATTATACTTAGTTAAAAAAATCAACTTTGTATTTTAAATTTTTTTTTGATAGAATAATACCCATGGAGGGATATAGATGAAACCAAGATACGATATACCATGCAACATCGCACAATCATTAAACATCATCGGCGACCGCTGGACCCTATTAATCGTCCACGAAATCCTAGCCGGTCACACCTTATTCAACGAAATCAAAAAGGCCCTAGCCGGCATTTCTTCAAATCTACTATCAGACCGCCTGAAATACCTAGAAGAAGAAGGCCTAATAAAATCAGAACTCTATTCACAACATCCGCCCCGCTACAGCTACACCCTGACCAAAAGCGGCGAAGACCTCGAACACGTCTTCAACGCCCTCATCATCTGGGGCAGCAACAACCTACAAAAATGCTACAAAAAACTAGTTGACCCAGAAACCGGCGAAGAAGTTGCCATCGCCTACCACTCCAAAAAAACCGGCAACCTCGTCCAAAACATCAAAGTCGTACCAATAGAAACCCAACTCCAAACATCAGGAGAATAACATTAAGCATCAGCCATAAAAGAAACTCACCGCCATAACAGTGAGCTTTCTTTTTTTTATAGGCTTTGTTAATGTTCATTGTTTTTTTTTTGAACTTAGTTGATTGCCACTTCAGGCGCTTCGCGAATTTTAGTGCGGTTGTGGGGAGCCATACAGCAATGGATTTACCTTGTACCGGTATAGGTATACAGGACAAATGGGTATTTTTGGTGGAATTCCGCTACTTTATATTGCGTATTATTGGAAATTTCCATCTTCAAACTGGGGTTAATTGGATAGACTGTTTGCCTTTAACAGTAATACCTATTTTCTGGGGTTGGTTGCATCAAGTGAAAAGTAATATTGAGGAAATAATGTCAATATTAGTAGGGTGGAATCGGTATACCTTCATGGGTATAACGGAAAAATTGATGATAAAGCTAATGTATTGGGGACAAATAACTGAAAAGTGCTAGCAGATTGGGTATTCAATGAGGCCTATTGGAGACAATTCACTCAAAAAAGCTAGCATATCTGTCCCTAATAGACCGTATTGGGGACATAAAACATAAATATGCTAGCAGATTGGGTATTCAATAAACCACGACACTTTCCAGTAATCCTAATAATCCCAATAATTGCATTAGAGGGAGAAGTCACTAAAGCTTTATAGAATTTTGTAAAATCCAACACGCATGAGTCTTCGCATATCCGATCCAATCAACATTTGCAAAAACAAAATTGTTCTTTAACAGCCCTTTTTTTATAAAAAGAACCCTAGCTATCCGGACCAGACTCCATCAAACACCAAACTAAATTACTAAAAAATTTTCGAACAAAATTTCAAAAAAAACCCAAACTGAATATAAAAATATTTTCGAACAAAATTCTAAAAAATCCCCAAACTGAATTTAAAAAGGTTTTCAGGACTAAATGCCAAACTGAATTTTATAAAAATTTCCAAATTAATGGTTGAAAATAGTAACAAAGTATAATAAGATTACTTACATCGATAAAACACAGTATTCTTATATGAATTAGTAAGTTAGCTAATCAGATTTCCAGGCACCAAAAAAATAACCAACCAATACCAATAGGGAGGTGACTGTAGGTGAAGTTCCAGCAGTCAGAAATGATTCGTGTCGAGCACTTAAGCAAAAATTTTAAAACCAAAAATCAAGAAACGCAGATCCTAGACGATCTATCCCTTACCGTAAATAAAGGTGAAATTATCTCCATCCTCGGCGAAAGCGGCTGTGGCAAAAGCACCTTGCTAAATATTATTGGCGGTTTCGAACAAGCAAGCCAAGGTCACGTCAACTTAGATGGCAAGCGCGTCGACCAGCCGAATCGTAAATGCATTATGCTGTTTCAAAATTACGGCCTCTTACCATGGCGTTCCGTCTTAAAGAATGTTGAATTCGGTTTAGAAAACCACAAGGAGCTCACTCGGTCACAGCGCCGAGAAAAAGCCAAATACTATCTAAATTTAGTCGGGTTGAATGGAAAGGAAGAGCTTTTCCCCCATGAACTATCTGGCGGAATGCAACAGCGAGTAGGGATTGCTCGGGCGCTGGCCTTGCAGCCGGAATTAATATTGATGGATGAGCCCTTTGCCGCCCTAGACACCTTTAACCGCTACTATCTACAAAATGAACTGCTCCGAATTCAGGAGCTCGAAAAGACAACCATCATTCTAGTGACCCATGATATTGATGAAGCCGTCTATTTATCGGACCGCGTCTACATCATGCATCCGAACCCAGGGCGCATCCATAAAGAAATAAAAATCGCCCTATCCAAACCGCGTGACCGCAGCAACAGCGACTTCCAGCACTATCGGAATCTTATCTTAAAAGAATTCCATTTTAGCAAACCAGAAGCAGTACTCGAATATAACATTTAATCTAGTTAAAACATCTTGGAAGCAGTCCTGAAAACCTGTTAGGTATTACAAAATAATCCATTAATCCCATAAAAAGAGCTAAAAAGTGCTAATACCTGCACGGGTATGCAGCGGAAAATGACATTATCGACATTTATTGGGGACATAAAAGTGAAAAGTGCTAGCAGATTGGGTACTTAATAAGGCTTATTGGAGACATTAAGTTCAAAAAAGCTAGCAGATTAGTCTCCAATAGACCCTATTGGGGACAAAAAACCTTAGAATGCTAGCAGATTGGGTATTCAATGAGACGTCTGTAATATAGCTTGTAATCTAGT
>CALCRD010000134.1 GCA_937894355.1 uncultured Bacillus sp. | reverse complement strand
AGGAGTCTGCGTGCCTTCCACTCCAATCAACTATGTGTTCATAATCAAAATTTCCCATTAACAGAGCCAAAATATTAAAAAAGGACAGAAACCTCCCGTTTTTCAAACGAGTGGTCTCTGTCCTTGCACCTGAAAGTTTACCGAAATCGGCTTTCCCCTTTGGTGGCCTCCATCAAAAAAAAGGAAGCGCTCTCCAGAGTAGCGTCAAACAAGAGTCTTTTTGCCTGAGAGATTCGCATATCCGCTTGCTCCTTCGGCGCTACAAAAGTAGTAGTCTCTCCCCTTGTCATCATTCGCATCAATATTTTTTTTGTTTATGGGTAAACTAATACCCAAATAATACGGAGATTTACTACTATCTAAAAAATAACTACTGTGACAATTTTTAAAACATCGTCAACTACTTTCATCCTAACATTTTTGAGCTTATTTGAGCAATATATTTCTGCATATATAAGGAGCTGAACAGACATGTCTGTGCAAGTCAATTTCGATTCATCTTGGCAGGATGAATTTTTGCAAAGAATTAACAATGACGGGCCTTGGGGGAATTGGGAATTATTCAAGCTTGCAGTAGAAGTCGAAAAACATACGGTCATTCCTGAATTCGAAGGACTTCAAGCACCAAATCATCTCCCTCAACTTACCCCGCTTCCCCACCAATTAGAGGTTGCCAAGCAAGTTGTTGAAAACATGCACGGTAAAGCAATATTGGCAGACGAGGTTGGACTGGGTAAAACCATTGAGGCAGGCTTAATTTTAAAAGAATATATGATTCGAGGATTAGTAAAAAAGGTTCTCATTTTAGTTCCAGCGTCTTTAGTAACACAATGGGTAATGGAGTTGAATACAAAATTTTTCATTCCAGCGATTTCTCAGCGAAAAAGTTATGTGTGGGAACAATATGATGTAGTGGTTTCGTCAATCGATACAGCAAAACGAAACCCTCACCGTGAGATTATTTGTGAACTAAACTATGATTTAATCATTATTGATGAAGCTCACAAGCTTAAAAACAACAAAACCAAAAACTATGAGTTTGTCCAAAGCTTAAAAAAGAAATTTTGTTTATTGTTAACAGCAACCCCCATTCAAAATCGGGTTGAAGAAATATTTAACTTAGTATCGTTGTTAAAACCTGGACATTTGGGCAATGAATCAGCTTTTTTTGAAAAATATAAACGAGACTCCAGGTCCATTAATGATGATCAACATTTAAAAGAGCTGGTGAATAAGGTAATGATTCGCAATCGCCGTGCTGACACCGGAATTGAGTGGACAAAGCGCTTGGTGGAAACCATTCCTATCGAATTCTCAAATGAAGAAAACGCCCTTTATGAAGCGATTTGTGACCTTCGTTCGGAGGGTGATTGGATCAGCTCAAGCCAGTTTTCTTTGATGACGCTCCAGCGTGAAGCCTGTAGTAGCCGTGAAGCGGTTTATTACACCTTAAAAAATATGATAGAAAAGCAAGAGGCACCGACATCCCATTTTCAAAATACGGTTCAGTCATTAGTTAGAAAGGTTGAAGCGGTGACGGCAAATTCTAAGGCAAAGAAAGCACTAGAAATTATTCAATCGGTTAATGACAAAGTCATTATTTTCACTGAATATCGGGCAACACAAATGTATTTGCAGTGGTTTCTAAAGCAGCATGGTATATCCTCGGTGCCTTTTCGGGGTGGCTTCAAACGTGGAAAAAAAGACTGGATGAGAGAGCTTTTTCAAAAGCAAGCACAAGTGTTGATTGCCACCGAAGCAGGCGGAGAAGGAATAAATTTGCAATTTTGTCATCATATCATCAATTTCGATTTACCTTGGAATCCGATGCGTCTTGAACAAAGGATTGGCAGGATTCATCGACTTGGTCAGGAAAAGGATGTCATGATTTACAATTTCGCTACAAAAAATACCGTTGAAGAGCATATTTTGAAATTACTTTATGAAAAAATTCATCTGTTTGAAAAGGTAATTGGAGAATTGGATGACATCTTATCCCAATTAGAGTTCGGAAATTTTGAAGATCATTTAGCGGATATCTTTGGGCAATCCTCCTCTGAAGGTGAAATGCGCATTAAAATGGAAAATTTAACCTCGATGATTCAATTTGCCGAAGAAATGAAAGCGGGTGAAGGAAGTGCAGCAGCAGGAAATTCATAATTTTTTAGAGCAATATTTTCAATCTAATAGCTGTGAAATACAAGAGAATGAGCAGGGGTACATGGTTATTCAATTAACCAATGAACTAGATAAAGAACTGATGAATCGGCCTTTTTATTGGCATTACCTTGAAAAAACTGGCGGACCTCCAAATCCAATGAAGCTCACTCTTATTACTAATTCTCAAACAGCACCGGATCACGTGACGGGCGAAACGATTCATTTTGGCTCTCCTCGCCTTCACCAAATTTTCCAATCAACCAAAAGTCTTGCTGGATATAGTCGACTGTATGAAAATCATCGAAATACTTCTGGGAGACAAACACCCTTACTCCCTTGGCTTGGGCTCAATATGAAAATATCGTATCAATGTGACCGAAAACGGGATGTTTTTATTTCCATCGGTCTCCAATTAATTAATGGAATGATGGTCCAAAATTTTCACGATAAGCTGTTGCAAATTTCCTTAACACCCAAAATTCCCGATTACTCCTTTACCTTATCGCCATTGGTAATGCCCAAAAGTGGGATTGCTAGGATTGAGAATTATTTAAGGCATGATATTAGTAGCGAAGATCACTCTTGGGCGGAGGAAGCAAGAACTAGGTGGAAAAAGGATCTTGATTTATTGAATCATTTTTATGAGGAAGAACAAGAAAAAGAGAGCTATGCCATTGAAAAAAATGCCTTACAAGAACAGTATGAACCAAAAATAAACATTTCCATTATTAATGGAGGATTATTCTATTTAACCGAATCGGCAGTATAATCGCTTAGAATTACTTCCCTTGTACTGGCACACATTTGAAAAACCTTGCGTCTATTACCCAAAACGCAAAGAAGGAGACTGAATATGAACTTTCAGTCTCCTTCTGCTATTTTTTTCGTTTAAATAATCCGATGAGTAAATAAGGGATGACTCCGAACCACCGTAATAAAAATGGTTCTTTTAAAACCTTCCGTTCATCTTTTAGCTTTTTCCTGGCGTCCTTTGGCTGATCGATATATTTCACAAAGGTTTGGGTAATATATTTCACATAATCATTTGTTTTCACTTGGACATACCTCCGCATATGATACCGCTATCAGTATGTCCAAATAACAACAATAAAAACCACATGTGACTTAAAGCTTGTAGCCTGATCCTAAAACTTAGTCACAGTCAATTCACTTCAACCCATTTAATCATTTTCTTAGAATTTTTATCAAAATAAACAAAACCCTTTACTTGTTCCCCTGTGTTTAAAATTAGTGTTAAATTCACCTTTAATGTTGTTCCAATATCTTCTTTCGAATATGATACTTTTCCATCAAGATATAAGAACTCTCCCGTTCCAATTGTCACACCTTGTTGATATTGAGCTTCGAGCTTTCTAACAACATTTAGAAAGTAATATTCTTGCTTTAAAATGGTTTCAGTTTCGTTAGCAAGCATTTTTTCATTCAAATATAATTGGGTACTCATAATCATAAATGTGGAGAAAAGGAGGAGCATACAAAGAGAAAGTGGAAAGGCAAATCCGTTTTGATTTAAGGTCATTTACGTTACCCCTTCACGCAAAAAACTCTGAATCTCTTCTAAATACTCTCGGCCATAAACATCGGTTACCTTTACTCGCACACCATTAGAAATTTTCTCAAACTGAAAGAAGTTTACATTTTGCAATAATACTTCATGCCCCTTATAATCAACTCTCCGTCTAATATTGCTCCCGTATTTCTCATAAATAATTATCTTTCCGTTTTTTTCGAGCAATAAGATTTGATTACTATTTACCGTTACTTTATTACTCAATCTTACTTCCTTTTTCATTTGACTGATAAAAACCTCCCATTCCATCCGTTGGGTTCGCATTTCTAACGGTTGATCATCGATAATCAGTCGGACCAGCAAAGGAAAGAAAGATACAATGATACAATATACCGAAAAAGAAAATAGCATTTCTAACAAGGTAAAACCTTTGCTATTCAGGACTTTCACACTTTTTTTGGGGGTTTGAGTATATATCATCGTATTCAACACACACCTCCGCAGGCTGAGCATCTTCATTCCAGTTAATCTCAAATTGAGTTCCGTTTAAGAGAATCGTTTTATTACCAGTTAAGGAATTCCCGACCAAATTATTTTCTAGTTCATCAAACAATAAATGATTAGCCGTGTTTTCTAATTGGAGCAGGTCGGTTAGGTAATGTAAATGGAGCAATAAAGGGAGCAAACATCCTGTTACTAATAGCCAGGTCGCTAATGAGAGCAGTAATTCTACCAGGAAATAGCCATTATTCCTTCGTAACATTGAACCTCCCCATTCCCACAGAAAAGCTAATCCGGTACATTTCCTTATCAATATCAACAAAGAACGAACCAAACCGGTTAATATTTCCATCAGGTGAAAATTGAAAGTATAGTGGTAAGGATCCCTCGCGAATATCGATTTCCTTGGCATATTGGCGATAAACAACGATTGGCCCATCATACCTTCGACGATAGTAATAATAATGATCTTTAGCATTGATATTTACTGTAACAATCTCCTGATGCGAGATAGCATACTGTTGAGCATAAAATAAATCAGACTTAAATTGCGAAAAAAAGGTAGTCTTTTCCAACAGTAGATATTGCGGTTTTAACAACATAACGCCAGTAGAACAAATTACCAGGAAAATTGAGAACACTACCAGCATTTCAGTTAATGTAAAACCTTTTTCATTCCATTCCATTATGATCCACTCGGTGCTGTTTTTGTTACCTCCCCATTCTCTCCAATGGTAATTGTTGTATTAATAGGACAAGCAGTTTGATCACTCTTTAAATACCCTTCATCTATTAATTCTTGAATACTTGTTGGCGAAGTTCGATGTTCGATTTGATATGCTTGTACCTGAGCTTCTACCATTTTCACGTATGCTTGGCATCCCTTATCATTGATGCTGGCATTATGATTGGCAATATTGGGAATTGTAATAATCAACAAAACCGAGATTATTAACAGAACGACCATCATTTCAATTAAAGTAAAACCGTTTTGATTTTTCATTTTTTATCTTCTCCTTTTTATGGTTAAATTCCATCCAACATATGAAACATCGGTAACAGGATAGCAAGGTACATCGACACAATTAATAAACCAATGACCAAATATAATATAGGCTGAGTTGTTTTTAGAAACCGTTCAGTTTTCTCTTCTAAAACCATCACACAATGCTTACTGTAGAAGCTAAGCTCCTGAGAAAGCTTCCCTTTTTCTAGACCATGCTTAACAATCGTTGCTAGATCTTTCTCAAAAACTAGAAAAGTAGAAATGGTTGTTTCGAACTTATCTCCTCGCGAAAGCTTTTCTTTAATTTCCTTGCTTACTTGCCCGTAGAAAGGCTGCTCAAGATTGTTTTCAAACATTCGTAATGCTTCAAGAATGGACAGACCTCCTGAAAGAAGGTAACTCATTTGAATTGAAAAATAATGAGTATACCAAAGCTTAAAAAATGTGCCAAATAAGGGAATTTTCACAATTTGCAAGCGTTGCTTTAGCGGAGTTTGACTTCGAAATCTGAGCAGATAATAGAGAAAAATAACCAAGGCTGTAACAATAAGAAATAACAGAAAGAATGGAAATATATCCCCAAAAAGATAGATAACCTCCGTGAAAATATTCGGTTTTAGATTCATAGTTTGAAATAAAGAGGTGAATTTCGGTAGGAGGACATGCTCCACAAAGAAAAATAAAATCGCAGTAATGAAGATAAGTAGTGTAGGATAGTAAAACATTTTTAGTATCCGTTGAATATCCTGGTCGCGCTTAATCATGTTTGCACTGCCCTCTGTGAAGGCCTCTGCTAACCCACCATGCTGCTCAGCAAAATAAACATACCCTACTAAGCTTTTATTAAATTGAAGATTCGTGAGGATATGGTGGAGGGGATAACCTTCTCTCAGTTCGATAATACATTGGCTGATATCCAGTTTTTTCGATTCGGGGAAATAATAAGCCAAACTTTCAATCGCTTCTGATAGGGAATAACCCCTAGACAGCAATTCACCTGCTCTTTGTAAAAATAAAGCTTGCTGTTGATTGCTCCATTTCTTATTCATCTTTAAACACCCAGCGATCATATTCGTCTTCTTTAATAAAACCTAAGGCAATCCCTTTCTTAATATAATCACCTAATGTCAGGTAGGGATGAGTGATTTGGGTATGCTCTCCCCTCGCCTCCTTTAATACATCTGACAATGCTTTCCCGCTTAATAATTCTAATACATTCGCCCTTTTCCATCTTCCATATGAATAACAGAATGGTGAACATTCATTTTGACAGTAAGGACAGGTTAGCTCCACCAATCTCTGTGCTGTTACTGCCACAAGTGTTTGTTCAATTTCCAGCCAATTGACTCCGAATTCCTTTAATCGAAAAATTGCCCCTTTGGCATTCCGCGTGTGAAGTGTACTTAATACTAGATGTCCTGTTAATGCAGCTCTGACCGCTATTTGAGCGGTTTCGGCATCACGTATCTCTCCTACCATAATAATGTCTGGGTCATGCCTTAAAATCGCTTTTAGGCCGGTTGTGTAGGACACACCTGCTTTCTCATTCACTTGTACCTGGAGAACCTTATCATTATTCTTTTCTATCGGGTCCTCTAAGGTAATCACATTTCTTTGATACAAGTGGGAAGTTTCATTTAACAGAGAGTAGAGTGTGGTGGTCTTGCCTGATCCAGTTGGCCCGGTGAGGATAATTAATCCATGTGAATGTTTAAGGAGAGATATTAATTTTCTTGTCATTACTGGGAATAAAGAGAGTCGATAAAAAGGAATTTGCTGTTGTTGAGGAAGTAGGCGAATCACTAAGCTTTCACTGTTACTAGCCGGTAAAGTTGATAAGCGGAGCCCAATGACTTGGTTATCCACCTCGTAAGAAAATGAACCACTCTGTGGTCGCCTTCGCTCCCCTATATCCATTGAAGCAGTAAATTTAAAGTGGGAAATTAGTCGATCACATTCAATTTTTGGAAGAGAGAATTTCGGGATCAATTTGTTTCCAATTCGTAGTTGAACGAGGGTATCATCTTTTCGCGGGAGAAAGTGGATGTCAGTTGCATTGTTTCGAACTGCGTCTCTAATGACTTTGTCTGCTAATTGCTCAATTGAGCTCAAGATTTTTTTACACCACCTTTTTATTTGATAAAGTTATTCGATTTTTTTACACCACCTTTATATTTGATAAAGTTAAGATTCGCTACTTTTCTACATTTACCTTTAAGCTTTCTAATAAATATTTGACAAAAATCAAAACATTTTACCAAAGCAGTTTGAACAAATTTCACACACTATTATTTTATTTTCAAAACTGTTTAAGAGGTGTCGTAATAAGGACAATAGGGGAAATCCCTCAACTCGACAAAAAAGGACATTTCTTGATTTTTTTCAAAATAATATAAATTGTAACAGCTTGAAATTAAAACGCAAAGAATCCTTTAGCTTCTAGGCTCATCCTTTTATATAACAGATGTCCCCTGTTCAATAATTCGACATTTTGTTGTGAACTTTTTATAAACTTATAGTGATAACCTTGGAAACTCCATTCCAATATTGATATCGCTGTATTATAATGGAATAAAAAATACAGTAATTCTGAGGTGAACATTGATGGAACAAACATTAAAGATTACTAATGTTTTATCAGATCCAACACGCTATCATATCTATCAATACATTACTAAACGACATCAAGAGGTCACAGTCCAAGAAATTGCCGATGGATTTAACATTCATCCCAATGTAGCAAGACTTCATTTATCAAAACTTGAAGATGTAAATATGTTAATATCTGAAACAAAGAAAACTGGTAAAGGTGGAAGACCTAGTAGACTTTATCGATTATCAGATGATGTCATTCAACTACATTTTCCGTACCGAGATTATCAGTTACTTGCAAAAATATTCATGCAAACAATGGTTAGCCTTGGGGAAGAGGGAAAAAATGCCCTTTACCTTACTGGAAAAAGATTTGGTGCTGAATTAATTGACCAAGAAATGGCTGTTCAACATCAAGCAGTTCAAGATTTGTCATTTGAACAAAGACTAAATATTATGAAAAATGCTGCAACTCTAGCTGGCTTTTATCCTGATTTTGAAGTAAATGAAGATCAAACAAAAATTTACTTTGAAATTTTTAATTGTCCATTTAAAGAAATTGCTGTTGATTATTCAGAAGCTGTTTGTAATATGCATTATCAATTCCTAATTGGTATGTTTGAATCTCTTTTCAGCTCAGTGGAACTTGTAGAAAAGAATAAAATGATATCAGGATGCAACTCTTGTACCTATCAAGCATTTGTAACAAATTAAAAATACAGCCTCTGTTTTTGCCTTTTTTAGCGAAAATAGGGGCTTATTTTATGTTTATGTCATATAAAACGATAAAAATTGAAATATTATTTTCATTTTACTGAAATTTCATTTATAATATTAAATTGTAATGATGGATAAAAGGGGTTAAAGGAGGGATACCGATGGATCGTATGTACAGAGTATTAGGATTCTGGACAGGGATTTTTGCAGTTATGTTTTTCTTAGGCGATATGTTTACCGCGTCCTTAATTTTCTTTGGTCAATGTGGATTTTTTGTCTTATTAAGTTATTTAAAGTTGTCTGAACGCATGTATCTTTATGTTTTCGGCGCCTATTTAACAATTTTCTTTGCTGGATTCACTTACGTTGCAACATTTTTAATGGTACCTGGAGCAGGGCATTAAAAGAAAAGCGGAAGTGCCCACGACGTTGGACACCAAAGCTAGACATTAGTAATTCAACAGAAAAAAGCGTTGGAGCAATCCAGCGCTTTTTTTCTGTCCTTTTTCATACTATTTGTGAAGCTATTGTAGTTAAATTTTTATGCTGAAGGATCACATGGAATGAAGGACTTACGCCTGAAGGCATAATTAAACTGCGGATTGCCCGATTTTGCTTACTTTTTTCCGAAAAAGGATTTGGATCGTAATTATCTTGTAATTCATCTAAAATCCCAATTGATAGAAAAAATTCATCTTGTCTTAGTTTTTGAATAAAAGATAAACCACTATTTTCCCCGATTTCTATTAGCGCATCAAAATGGATATGACTGGTAATATCCATTTCACCTGGGTGTAAAAGGACATCATGAATCATTTGATGCTTATAATACCCCCGCAAACTACCATTTTTCCGAGCAGGTTCCTGCCATTCTTCTCTTGAATAACCATAATCAACCGTTAGGATTAACCCCTCACTCACAACATCAGCCATTGATTGAATCAGATCAATCATCGCCAGCGGGATTTCTATTCTTTGCGATTCCTGAAGTTCAAGATTTTGGGAAGAAATAAATTCCTTAATTCGATGGTCTTCAAGCGAAACCTTTTTCTCAACCAGAAGATTATTCTGAACCGTGACCATAATCTCAAATAGCCTACCATTTATTTTTTGAATGACATGGACAGGAAGGGCATCGAATAACTCGTTGGAAAATACCAATCCTGAAAACGGCTTAATGGCGGCTAAAGATTCAACTTGTTTAACATTCTCATTAAAGTTGATGCTTTGTTGTTGGAGCTTGCGATGGTAGGGACTTGTTTCAAGGATGGTATAGGATAATGGAATAGACATAATCTTTGCCCATTCATCGATAAATGATTTTGCAAAGCGGCCTGTTCCCGCACCAATTTCACAAATATTTGCTGGTAATCCCAATTTCAACACAAGCTTACTGTACCATTTAGCAAGGATTTTTCCATAAATATTGGAAAAATTACTGGTGGTAATAAAATCACCCTCCTTACCAATTTTCAGACTATCCTTCATGTAATATCCTAGTTCGGGATGATAAAGCACCTTGTCGATAAAATCAGCATAGGTAATGTGACCCTGTTTAGTATGTAAGATGTATTTTTTTATAAAATTTTCCATAAAATCTCCCATTTTCAATTAACACTATTGACATAGTGTTAATTTTGTAATATTCTAAAAATAGCTTAGCTTCATCCCCCTTCCATTTTTACGAATAGAACATCCCCATGAAAAACCCCTCTCAGTATTGAGAAGGGTTTTTCATTGTGAAATATAAATCCTAAAACCCTCGAAGAAATGGATTACTGTCGATTTCTTCCCTAATTGTGGTAGAATCCCCATGCCCTGATAATACGATTGTATCCTCAGGCAAAGTCAATAGATTTTCCTGAATGCTACGCAACAGCTGTTGATGGTTCCCGCCAGGTAAATCAGTGCGCCCGATACTACCTTTAAACAAAGCATCCCCAGAAAAAACGACTCTTTCCTGGGCAAAATAAAAGGAAACACTCCCTGGTGAATGACCAGGTGTTTCAAATATTTGCATTTCAAAATCTCCAATAGTCCGTGTTTCTTCTTTATAAAGAATAATATCCGCTGGTTTAATTCTGACCAAATGTCCAATCATAAAAAACTGCGATCCGTTAAGTGCTGGATCTAACAACCACTTTGCTTCCTTCTCATGAATATAGACAGGGATATTATAATGATCCCTAACAATATCAACGGCACCAATATGATCAAAATGGGCATGTGTTAGTAATATTGCTTTTGGAGTCAGCTTATGTTTATTTAGCAACTGAATGATTCTTTTTCCTTCTTCTCCTGGATCAATAATTAAACAAGACCCTTCTTGTTTCACTATATAACAATTTGTTTGTAATGAACCTAATGGAAATTGCATCCAATCCATTATGACACCCACCTCCTATAAAAAACCTAAAACCTTTGTCCTCTATTCTACAATAAGGCTGCTAAAGAGTAAAAGAAGTGGGCTTTTAATCCTCTACACAATAACAGGCTTAAAGGCCTACACGATGGAAGTTTTACTTTATCTATTTTTGACCTCGACAAACCAATAAAAAAGCTATAAAATAGAAACGAATGTGAATATTATAATATTTTACATACTAACTTGGACAATCTGAAGTACGTTCAAAGTGAGTGTTTCTTCAAATGTCTGTTAAAAAGGGGGATTTGATTATGGGCTTGGTTATTATTTTTGCTTTAGTATCTATTCTTGGTGTATTTGGAACTTTAGGTGCATTAAAAAACAAAAACGTCCTCGGAATAGTTTTTGGAGGCGGGACTGCTCTTGTTTTTGGCTGGTTCACAATTATGACCGTTTTAAATTCAGGATTTCCTGCTGTAGTACATTAATTAAAGGAATGGCCTTTGAATCATAGGCTATCAAAAAACGGACTGCTATTTTAGCAGTCCGTTTCCTTTGTCTTATCTAATTACACTTCCACTAACTCGGTGATTGTTTTCAAATCGAGATTAATAATACTCTCTAACTGATTGCCAAATAAACAGTACTTACCACTAGGAGAAATACTAATCGGGCAATTATCAAGATCCTCTAACAAGACGGACTTTTTCCCATCATCAAGATCAAACTTTACTAACTGGAAGCCATCTTGATAAATATCTGCTTCTCCACTTGTTACTGGACTTAGCGTAATAAACTGCTTCTTTTTATGGTTAAAATCATGATACGGAACTAGCCAATCTGAGAAACTTGTCAGTTGGGGGATCGTAAAATCCTGCAAAGCTTTTAATTGATTTGAATAAAAGGTATAGACCGCCTTTTCTTGGCTGCTATCTTCAACCGAAATAGTTAACAAAATATCATTAAAGGAAAACATTTTAAATACATTTGCAAAATCTAATTGCTCACCTTTTTTCTCTGATGAACCTTGTTTAATGACCGGAGCAAATAATGAAGGCTCAAATTCATCCCAATCCAAATATATTAACTCTTCCTTGTTTAACCAATTAGCGAATGGTTCATTTAAAGATAATTTTGAAAGTTTGTTTTCCTTAATGTTAAAAATCGATACTTGATATTCCCACTCCTCATTAAACTGTGAAATAAGGACTTGATCTTCATTAAATGAATTCCACTCACACATGATTTCAGATGATACAATTGATTTTGATATAAGTTCGGTTCCTTCCAAATCAATAATTGTGAGAATTGCCTTATTGTCATAGGGCGAGGTATGAATTAACAACTTTTCCTTAGATGGGCTAATATCAACACTGGCAATCGGACTTTCACTTTCATATAGTGTAACGGTCGTTCCAGAAAAAATATTATATGTAGTTAATATTGAGCGTTGCTCTAGGGTTGATAAATACACGATTGTTTCATCATTCAACCAACCTATAACCACTTCAAATTCACCTTCTGAAACAGAAAGTGGTAGTATTTTTTTACTTTCCAAATGTTCCGACTCAACACCGTTTTTCTTTCCAGTTTCTTCTTCCTGTTGTATATTAGGCAGGTGAGTGGATGGACGTTCCCAACAACCGCTTAATAGTGATATAGATACTATTACTAATATAGTGAATCTCTTTTTTCTTAACATCCCTCGCCTACACCACCCTTTAATCAATCATATATCAGTACGTAAAAAACGCAAAAATGTTTCATCATTTCTTAATAAAAAAAAATTACCTTGAAATCACCGACCAAGTTTAATCCACCAAGTCACAAAAAAAGCCGAAGAATCGGCTCTATGATAATAGAATATGAAATATTGTTAACGTACTTCATTTTAATGGTACCTGAATCCAGATTCAAGATTATATTTTACATTTTTTCCATTACATGTAAAATACTGCTAAAAAGACTGGCAAGATTTTCTGAAAAATATCATCAAATTGTGAGATTGGTAAAGGATTAATACCATTGCCCAATTCCAAGGTAAACGAGGGTCTTCTAAATTCTTGGATAAACCAATCTTTATATCCCGCATGACTATCAATGTAACGTACAGCTTTATAGCCACACACTCGGGAAAATTCTTTGGCTATGTTGGCTGACTCTGGATGTTCTAAGCCCTCATACCCCCAATAGAATTCTTCTCCTTGGGTATGAAGAGCAATAAGACGATCAAATTTACTTTGATGAGCTAAATTAGCCATCGCTAAGGCTTCAGGCTCAGTTAATGGTGCATCCCCAGGATAATCCCTAGGAGCCGGCGCTTTAGGGATTTTACGTTCTTTTTCTATTTCCCAATTTGCCGGAAATTGATTATTTAAATCTACTCCGCGAATGTTAGCCTTCCAAGCCGAGAAATCTAAACTTCCATTATTAATTTCTATAACCTCATCCTTTTGTGCTTCTGGAGTTCCTTTTAACACAAGATTCACCCCATCAGGATTCACCATAGCAACCACTGATAGTTCGACACTATGATAAAACGGCATCATCCTCATCCCACGAATCGATAATTCATTGGTTAATGATAATAAGTAGGCATTGACAAAAGTCATTAATATCGGTGTTGTGATCCACTCATTCGCATGAAAGGAAGCATTGATATGAATTTTTTTAGGCCCTTTACCAATACGGATTTCTGTCAAAGGGTGCCCTAGTACAGAATTTCCAACCGAGTTCACTTTAATAAAGGGATAAATCTGACATAATTCAGTAATATCCTGTGCCATGACTGAATAATCATACTTTACTTTTCCATTTACAATTGGAGAAGTGACTCTTTTAGGAACCAGAATCGTTTCACCGACCCCAATCTGCTTCGGTTTGACCTCTTGATTCAAAAGAAAAATGGCATCTACACTCATATTTCTTAAATGTGCAAGTTTTGAAAAAGTATCCCCCTCATTAACTTTATAAGCTAAACTAATAAAACCCGGAATGACAATCTCTTCTCCTATAGCTAAATTCTCTGGATCAACCTTTGGATTAGAATCAATAATCAGATTAAGAGGTATCGTAAACATTTTGCTAAAGTACCATAAGGAATCTCCTGATCTTACCTTAACCTTCATAAATACTCCCCCTTTCCGTCCAATAATACTTTATGAGCAGAAAGGTAAAAAATGAATGACCTATCAAAATTTAATCCCTGAAAGTGCTTGTTCAAGCCAGAAAAAATCAAACTTATTTATCAAACAAAAATTGAAGCATCTTGCATTGTATTTTTATTCCAATTATTAGACGAAATTTAATGCCTAAAAGTTTCAACAAGTGAATTGAATTTTTCCGCTAAAAAATGAAAAAACTCGCCAAAAGGCGAGTGGTAATTGTTATTTAATGATTATTTACCGTTTTTTTCATTATTTTTTGCTTGAGCTTTTTCCGCTTTTTCCGCTTTTTCCTTTTCAAATTGAATTTCATGCCTCAGAATAAGTCGCGCTGCTGCATATTCCCTCGCATCAATCATTTGTGATAAATTAAGCTCCTTTAACTCTTCTTCCATTAATACAAGATCAGATACCCGATCTCCAATATAAATAATCGTGCCAAATCGTTTTAGAAATTGCTGGATATCATAAATTGTTTTCATATCTATACCCCACATTCATTTTCAACTAAAATTATAATCTATCCATGAATGGGGCTCAAGCAGAAAACAAAAAGAAAGGCTGTTTTCGTAAAGTTTGTTGTTAAAATCTTAACAAGCAACAATGTTTGAGAAAAGAGCCAAAAGAACGATAAACTCTTGACTAGCAAAGTATATCAGCGATCCGGATCCTTAGGTTTTAACACTGTTGGTCGACGGTTTTTCAAAGGAATGGGAGCACGAATGAGAACATCACGGAAAGCTCTGTAATTAAATGGAATAAACGGCCATAAATACGGAACCCCTAATGACTTCATTCTCGATAACATAATAATGAATAGGACAATCCCAACAACAAAACCTGGAACGTGAAAGATTGATGTTAGCACGAGAAGTGCTATTCGCATGAGCCGATTTGCTAAACTCAACTCATAACTTGGTGTTGCAAAGGTCCCAATGGCAGCAACTGAAAGATATAGTATTACCTCGTTAGTAAATAAGCCAACTTCAACCGCTACTTGTCCAATCATTAAGGCTGCAACCAGTCCTAATGCCGTTGCCAAGGAAGATGGTGTATGAATAGCTGCCATTCGTAATGTATCTATCCCCACCTCTGCTAATAGAAACTGAAACAATAACGGCACCTTCCCGGGATCATTTGGTCCAATAAATTCCAGCTGCTTTGGTAACAAATCAGGCTCAATTGCAAATAAATACCATAATGGTAATAAAAAAATGGACGACCAAACCGCAATATGACGAACAAGCCGCAAATAAGCTCCAACAAGCGGTTTATTGCGATATTCCTCTGCATGCTGCATATGGTGCCAGAATGTTGTCGGGGTTATCATTACACTTGGTGACCCATCAACAATTATACAGACGTGGCCCTCAAATAAATGAGTCGCAGCTGTATCAGGACGTTCAGTATACCTTACAACAGGATATGGATTCCAATGTCTTCCAGAGATAAATTCTTCGATTGTCTTTTCACCCATTGGTAATCCATCTGTATCAATTTTTTCAATGGAGCCTTTTATTTGTTGAACCAATTCTGGATTAGCAATATCTTCAATATAACAAATAACAATATCTGTTTTGGACCGTCTCCCGACTTGAAGATACTCCATTCTTAACGTTCGATCCCTAATCCGTCTCCTAGTTAGAGCTGTATTGAAAACAATTGTTTCAACAAATCCATCTCTTGCCCCACGAACCACTTTTTCAATATCTGGTTCTTCTGGTCCTCGAACAGGATAGGTTCGAGCATCAATCAGAATGACCATATCTACTCCATCGATAACCAATGCCGTTGGACCAGCTAAAACGGAGTCAACAACTTTATCTAGATCATCAACCATGTCTATTTCAACATAAGGAAGATTTGTTTTCACTAGATTTTGGAGTACATGTGGATCTAATTGTTTCTTTTCAACTTTAGCTAAGAATTTCATTAATAGGTGGAGAATATCATCCTTAACTAATCCGTCTATCAAATATAAGGCCATTCTACGGTCAGCATATTCTAAATCTAATTGAATCACATCAAAGTTTTTTTCGACCGCTAGCTCCGATCGTAAAAAAACGATATTATCATCAATATTTGTAGTCACTGGATTTTTTATCATTTTCACCAAAGCCCCTTGCCCTGTTTAAATATACATTTATTTCCACGCATAATAACATCATCATGGACAAGAACAGGTAAAAACATACAAAAAACAGTGTTCCACAATAAATATTTACGAAGAAAAAATCGAACAGCTCCGTTTTTGTTTACAAAAAAAGCGACTCCATAAAAGGAGTCACTTTCTCTAAAACATTTCTATCAAGGTCAAAAATCCGCTTTAAAATCGTTTATTTTCCCCACTAATTCCTTATATTCTTTCTGAGAAGGTTTTAGTTCCAATGCCTTCTCAGCATATCCTAACGCTTTTTTGAAATCGTAATTATTAGTAAAGATTAATGCTAAATAATAATAGGCTTCGTGATATTGCGAATCCATGTTAATAACTTGATAAAGATGCTGTTTCGCTTGATTTTGCATACCCTTTTTTAATTCCACAATCGAGAGCATATAAAATAAATCAGCAGACTTTACTCCACTACTTTGAACATCTTTAAGCACACTATAAGCTTGGTCAAATTCCTCATCTTCAACATATGTTTGTGCTAATGCATAGCTAGCGTGCGTATTCAAATTTTTGGTTGAATTGCTGAAACCGATGATTAAAAAACCAATCGTAAAGGCTAAACAGAGTAACAAATTAATAGATTGCCTGAGAACTTTTTTTCGTTTTGGAAAATAGAGAGCACCTGTTACCAGAAAACCCCCGATTAAACCACCGATATGTCCAGCATTATCAATTCCAGATACAATAAAGCCAAATCCAAGATCAAGGACCACCACAATTAGAACATTTATTCCTATCGTTCGAAAAAACAATTTTGGATAGACGATTCCAAAAAATAATAAGGCACCCAAACAGCCAAAAATAGCGCCGCTAGCTCCTGCTGAAATGCTTGAGCTAAACACAAAACTTGCCAGTGTTCCTGTAAATCCGGCAAATAGAAAAATAAGCAAAAATCGGATATTTCCAAAAATCCTCTCGACCAAAGTTCCAACAAAAAAGAGGGCGATTGAATTCATAATTATGTGAAGATAGCCGATATGTAAGAATACTGGTGTAAAAAAACGCCACCACTCCCCTTGGATCATGAGTGGATTAACCTTGGCGCCAAACCTTATCAATGTCGCGGAATTGCTCCCACCTCCTTTTATTTCCATAAGAAAAAAAAGGACAATTTGGACTAGTAATAATAGGTATGTAAAATAAGGTTTTCCATTATCAAAAATAGATTTTTCTTGTTTCAGCCTAATAAACTGTGGGCTGGCTTCAAACCTATGCTTATCAATTTTTATCTCTTCCTCATTCATTCAACTCTTCCCTACTTTCTCCCAACGAGATGAACAAAAAAATTATGATTGCCAAGCCGATTTTTTATCTACTCTAATTTTCATTATAACCAATTTACTCTTTAGGGTGTTACTTTGAAACCTCAAAAAAAAGACCTAAGAAAAGGTCTTTTACCATTCTGCTGGTCTTGAGAAAACCGAACCCATCATTTTATCTCTTATACCAGGAATACTCATGATCCATCCTACAAATAATTTACGGGTGAATCCACTTCCTAACAAAATATTTAATAAACGATAACGATTTTTTAACGCAATATAACCAGCTAGCCCAATCATAAATATTGATGTAAACGTCCGCATTTATATCCCTCCTGTTAATTATTGTGAGTTGAATGCAACATTTTTATCCACAAAAATTGTGAAAGGAGGAAAAAGAAAATTCACCTAACCAACAGTAAGACATTGGTAAACAGGTTGGACTACATGGTTGATCATTTCATCACTTTATCAATAATATCTTTCAGTACTTTTGTTGAGTGGTTAAATTTCTCTTGTTCATCCTGATTTAGACTTAGTTCAACAATTTCTCGAATACCGTTTCGATTTACAACTGCCGGTACACCTATAAACACATCATTTTGACCATATTTATTGTCCAAATAAGCACTAACTGTCAACACCGCATTCTCATTTTGTAAGATGGCCTTAGTCAATCGCACCAGACCCATAGCAATCCCGTAAAATGTTGCCCCTTTGCGTTGAATGATTTGATAGGCCGCATCCCTAACATTAATAAAGACCTGATCTAAATCCTCTTGTCGAAAATCCTTTTTCTTCTTTGCCCATGCCGATATAGGAAGCCCGGCAATATCGGCATGACTCCAAACAGGCAACTCAGTATCACCATGTTCTCCAACTATGTATGCATGCACATTGCGTGGATCAATATTAAAGAAATCACCTAATAAATATCGGAATCTTGCAGTATCTAAGATGGTTCCTGAACCAATTATTCGTTCTTTTGGTAATCCAGAAAATTTCCATACAGCATAAGTTAATATATCAACAGGGTTCGTTGCCACAAGAAAGATACCATCAAATCCACTCTCCATCACTGCTCCAACAATCCCTTTAAAAATGTTTGTATTTTTTTCTACAAGGTCTAGCCTTGTTTCTCCTGGTTTTTGATTAGCACCAGCACAAATAACAACCAGATCTGCATCCTTGCAATCAGAATAATCTCCAAACCATATTTTCGTAGCTGCAGGTGCAAATGGTAAACCATGATTCAAATCCATTGCATCACCTTCAGACTTTTCCTTGTTTATATCAATCATAACGAATTCTTCACTTACTCCTTGGTTAAGCATCGCAAATGCATAGCTTGAACCAACAAACCCTGTTCCAATTAAAGCTACCCTATTAACTCGACTTTTCATCTAGTGTACCTCCCAATTTCTATTTCCTTTACATTATATCCATATCATGAAAAAAACATTTGTGAATGAGCAATATGGAACATACTACTTCACAAATGTTTTTTATTTTGGCTGTGTTAAACTCAGCTGTTGATTTCCGCTCCAATCAACTAAGTTCGAAAAATCAACATTGAACATTAACACAGCCTTTATTTTAAAAAAATCATTTTATCGCTGATATTTTTGCTAAAGAAAATGGTAAAGAATCAATGCAACTATTGTTGCTAAAAATCCTGATAGAAAGTTAACTAGGTCATTATCCATAAAGGAAAATCCTCTAATCTGTTGGCAAGGCTGATTACAATGAGATTTTTGTTCTGTTTCTGCACCACAAACCGAACAATTATATGCTACTTGGTAAAACGCTCCGATAATCGTATCGATGATATTTCCTAAGAAGCCAAACAAGAAGATTAGAAGAAATTCTGATTCGGTCAAAGAAAAAAGCAGAGTAGAAGTAATCGCAATGAGAAAGGCGCCACTAAGCGCAGCCATTGTGCCTAACAAACTTACCGCTCCTGAAGTACCCTTATCAACTCTTTTAAAAGTACCAATAAAGACTGGCGGACGTTTACTTAAGGTGCCTATTTCCGAAGCCCAAGTATCTGAATTTGCACTTGCTAGCGCAATTGAAAAACCGAGCAACCATATTTGCTCATCAAAAAAATAATATAGAATGCAAAATACCGCTGCGAGTCCTCCATTGGCAAAAACTTGTTGCCAGTCTCTTCGTGATCCTTTGGTATGCTTTTGTTCAACCCGTTTCTTTATTTCACGTTTAAATTTAGACCAAACACTGGAGGTTAAAAAAAAGGCCCCCATGACGATTAGCCCATTCCAACCCAGTCCTAAACCGACTGATCCCCCGACAAAAATGGCCGCAACCGACCCTGAAATGGTTAAAGAACGAAAATGATATCCAATTAAAACTGTGGCTATTAGCACAATTAGATACAGAAGAATGTTATTCATTAATATCGATAACCTCTCTGTTAGTAATAATTTTAGCAACAGGTAGATCATGCTCTTCAATAGGAAGATCGCTTACTATTTGGTCATCAAATGCTAATGATAAAGTAAAACCATGATACTTCTCTAGGAAGCGGTCATAATACCCTCCACCAAAACCAATCCGATACCCTTTCAGTGTATAAGCAAGTCCTGGAATAATAAGTAAGTCAATTTCATTTATGTTCATTTCGTTTGTACAATCTTCTATTGGTTCATAAAGCCCAAAAAAAACACGCTCAAGTTGCGCAAAACTCTCTAATTCTCTAAAGGTCATTGTTTTTGTTTTAGCATCACATTTTGGGACAACAACTCGTTTCCCGAGCTCCCATGCTTTTCTAATAATTTGATATGTATCCACCTCAGGACGATTAGAAATCGTAACACCTATCGTGTTCGCCTTCATCCAGCAGGGTTCTTTAAATAGATATTGGGCAATTTTAAACGATTTATCTTCGTAAAGTGGTTTATCCAACCCTGCCAATTTCTGCTTCATTTCTTGGCGAAGCTTGCTTTTTTTCATAAGTTATCGACCACCTAAACTAAAAAATCAGTAAAACTAATATGTAGGTAAACAACGAGTTAAACGTTGCTAGTCAAATTTGCTAGGTTTTTTAAGCAAAAAAAAAACAGTAGGAAGCCCCACTGCTTATTTTGTCTCACGATGTGCTGTTGAACGCTTTTCTCTTGGGCAATATTTTTTAAGCTCAAGACGATCTGGATTGTTACGTTTATTTTTTGTTGAAATATAGTTACGATCTCCACATTCTGTGCAAGCTAACGTAATATTCACGCGCATAGTATTTCCCTCCAAACGGTTTTCTTGCTTATTCGTTCATACGACTTTTCTATAATATCACTTTTCGAAATGAAAAGCTAGTATGTTTTTAGTTGATTTTGATCAAATTGAAAGCTTTTTTACTTTACAGCACTTTTCGTAGATTTTTTTCGTCTCTTTGGCAATTTTGTCCCAGCTATATTCTGTCAAAACTACTGTTTGAGCATTCTTACCCATGGTTAACGCAAGATCTTTTTGCGTTAATAGAAGTTCAACACCTTTAATTAAACTATCCCGATCTCCAGGCATCATGAACAATCCCGTTTTCCTGTGGTCAATAATATCTGTTAATCCACCGGTTTTTGCGACTATGGTTGGTTTTCCAAAAGCCATAGATTCCAAAGCAACAATCCCAAAAGGTTCGTATAGACTTGGAAAAATGGCTAGTTCACATTGATTAAACAATTGCGCTTTTAATTCATCATTAATAAAACCAATAAAATAAATATGATGTTGCAAGCCTTTTTCGTTTACCAACTGGTGATATTGTTCAAGCATGGGTCCTTTCCCGGCAATGATAAAATAGAGATCCGGGTAATTGTTAATTAAAGTTGGAACGGCCTCAATAATGGTGTCAAAACCTTTTTCTTTCACAATTCGCCCTACGGAAAAAATCAACCTTCTTTGCTGATCAATTGGAATACCAGCTACAACCGCCTTTTGATTGGGTTGAGCTACTTCGAAGTCGACACCATTGGCAATAATGGCTAGGTCGTCTGTATTTCGGAAAAATAACTTTCCAATTTCATTTTTCATGTATTCACTACATACAATTATTTGATCAGCTCCAGCAATAAGCTGACGTTCTTTCTCATGAATAAAAGTTTGGGTTTCAGTGTAAATCCCATTGTTGCGTCCATGCTCGGTTGAATGAATCGTGGCAAGCATTGGCACATTATGTTGCTTTTTTATTAAAAGTGCTGCTGTTCCAACTAGCCAATCATGTGCATGAATAAGATTAAACTGATGTTGCTTAAATAATTCTGATGCTTTTGTCATCATAGCTAGATTTAAACCAGCAATCCAGGTCAGAAAATTTGGTTCCTGTTCATGTAGCGGATTCACCCGAAACACATGAACCTGGTCAACTACTTCATAGTCCGCAGAATTAGGATGTTTTGCGGTAATAACATAAACTTCACATTGATCTTTGGCTAAGCTTCTAGATAAGCCATAGACATGACGAGCTAATCCACCAACAATATTGGGTGGATACTCCCAGGTTAACAAAAGAACTTTTAGTTTTTCGGGATTTTTTTGCGCATTGTTGCGGTGGATGTTTTGTGAGCCAATATCGGTAGCAAATGACTGATTCGGTACTCCAGGGAGTTTCTTCGGTTGATTGGTCTCTGTCATTTTCTCTCTCCCCACTTTGTGTTTGTTTCATAATATGTATAAGTACTAACCGAGTGGCACCACCCTGGTTGGGCATTTTTATCTGTGTTGAAGCCGCTACTCAGTTCTACATTTTGCTCTTGTTTTGTCCCACCCATTTGAATCGATTCTGAGCGTAGTAGCGGAAAAAACTCTGTTGCTGACAACTTAATGCCGAATTCAAAGCAATAGCTCCGGTCCACTTGTAAATTTTTAATCGTCCAAGTTTGTATTTCATCGCGAATGATAAACTCATAATGATTATGAGCATTGTTTCCATTAAAAACTAAATCGCTAACCTCATACACCCGAATGGCCTTCCGAAAGCTTGAGAACGGGTTATCAAAGTACTCATTTACAAAGTATTCTTTAATAGATGACACATTCCAAGATAACGTAATTTTATCATTTGAAATTAGTGAAATAAGGATTTCATCCTCCATCATGGAATTGACCTCTTTTCCAAAACCTTTTCGTTGAACTCAAGGCTATCTACATTAACTATCAGATATTTGTACCTTGTTCATGGTACCATCATTCTTACATATAAAAAAGGCTGATTTAGTTTCAGCCTTGACCCATCAATTATTTAAGTCATAACGTCGCCCTTTAACAAGGAAAAAGACATTTTCACCAATGTTGGTAACATGATCAGCCGCTCTTTCTAAATAGCGACAAACAAAGATTAGTTGTGAAACCTGAGACATAAACTCAGGGCTATGTTGATTTATTTCTAAAAGGTCCTTGATGGATTGTTTGTATAAATCATCAACTTCATCGTCCATTTCTTCAACCTTTTTTGCCTTAATGATATCTTCATCAAAACAGGCCTCCAAGCTTAAATTTAACATTCTAGAGGTTATTTCATGCATTTTCCTAATATGCTCAATTGGTTTAACAAGTGGTTCATTACCAATACGAATAGTAGATTTAGCAATATTGGAAGCAAAGTCGGCAATTCTCTCAATATCTGTAGCAATTTTAATAGCAACAATAATCCTTCTTAAATCAATGGCGACTGGTTGCTGCTTAGTTATTAAAAAAATGGCAAAATCATTAATTTCCTTCTCCATTAGATCAGCCTCTGTGTCATCCTCAATAATCCTTAATGACAAATCAACGTTTCCAGTCTCAAGTGCTTCCAAGGACTTTCCCAGGGCAACAATTGAAAAATGACCTATTTCAAGCAATTTATTTTGTAATTCCTTTAATTCTTCATTAAACTTTTCCCGTACCACCATTCTTGGTGTCCTCCTTTTTAGAAAAGCTGAAGCGGCTGTTTTTAGCGTCTTACATGAATTCTTGTCGGTTCCCTTTTCTATTGTGCTTGTTGATTATCCGAATCGTCCGGTAATATAATCTTCAGTCCGTTTATCAAAAGGTGTGGAAAAGATTTTACTCGTTTCCGAAAACTCGATTACTTCTCCATTTAAAAAGAAGGCTGTTTTATCAGAGATACGTGCAGCTTGTTGCATATTATGTGTGACAATGATAATACTAAAATTCTTTTTCAATTCTTGAACAAGTTCCTCAACCTTTAAGGTGGAGATTGGGTCAAGTGCTGATGTCGGTTCATCCATTAATATTACATCTGGCTCGATAGCTAAACAGCGGGCGATACAAAGGCGTTGCTGCTGGCCACCAGAAAGTCCATAGGCATTTTCATTTAAGCGATCTTTTACTTCGTCCCAAATTGCCGCCCCACGCAAACTTTGCTCGACAATTTCATCTAACACTTTTTTACTGCGAATTCCATGAATCTTTGGCCCATAAGTAATATTTTCATATATAGACTTAGGGAACGGATTTGGTTTTTGAAACACCATTCCAACTCTTGTTCTTAAGTCCTCAACTTTATATGCTTTATCCAAAATATTTCTGCCACGGTATAAGATTTCTCCAGCTACTCGGACCGAAGGAACCAACTCAACCATTCTATTTAATGTTTTAATATAAGTTGATTTACCACATCCAGATGGACCGATAATAGCTGTTACTTCGTTCTCATGAATATCAAGGTCTATATTTTTTAATGCATGCCCTTCTCCATACCAGAGGTTAAGATCCTTGGTTTTATAAACAATATTTTTAGCCGTATTAGCTGTTTCAATTGTTTGGATCTTTTCAAGCGGTTCTCTCGTTTTTATGGAAATCTGATTAGAAGTTGTATTAATAAATTTTTGTTCTCTTTCCATTAACAAAGCCATTGTTAATTCCTCCCAAAATTAAAATCTTTTTTGAAATTTATTCCGAATAATTATTGCAATTGAGTTCATCGCAAACAAAACAACTAATAAGATTACGATGGTGGCGGCTGCAAGGTTAGCATATTCAGCTACAAGTGCAGAATCGATGGTCCAATAATAGATTTGCATAGGTAAAATAGTGAACTTGTCTAAAATACCATCCGGCAACGGAATCAATAATGCTGGAATTCCGATAACAACAAGTGGTGCAGTTTCTCCAATCGCTCGAGAAAGAGCTAATATTACACCTGTTAGGATTCCAGGGATTGCTGCTGGTAACACAACATTTTTAATTGTTTGCCACTTAGTTGCACCCATTCCATACGACGCTTCTCTTAAAAATTGCGGGACCGCACGGATCGCTTCTTGACTTGCGACAACTACTACCGGCAGAACAAGAAGGGCCATCGTCAATCCTCCAGCTAATACAACAGATCCTAAATCAAGTGATCTTACAAAAACAGTTAGACCAAGAATTCCGAATACTACTGATGGAACTCCAGCTAAATTGGCGATATTCGTTTGAATAATTGATTGAAGCTTGCCCTTTTTGGCATATTCTTCTAAATATATCGCTGTTCCTACTCCTAAAAACATTGTTACTGGAGCGACAACGAGCATTAACCAGAACGTCCCTAAGATAGCTCCCATTATTCCCGCTCTTTCTGGAGCAGTCGATAGTTTATTAGTAATAAAATCAAAGTCTAACCAACCAATACTTTGTGCACTAACTCGATATATAAGAATAACTAACACAATAAGTCCAAGTAATGTTGCTAAGAAAAATAGAAGTTTTGCTACGTTATTGGCAAGTAAACGTGATCCCATTTTCTTTTGTACATGATCTATTTCGATATATTTCATATCAATATTCCTCCCTAAATTTGCGAGAAATATATGATGCAATAATATTCATAATTAGAGTAAAAACGAATAAGGTCATAGCCACAGCATATAAGCTGTAATATAAAGTAGTACCCGCTGCTGCCTCTCCACCAGTTACTTCAACAATATAAGCGGTCATTGTTTGCATCGATTGGGTAATATCAAAAGTAAAGTTTTTTGAACTTCCACTTGCAATTGTTACAATCATCGTTTCGCCGATTGCTCGGGAAATTCCCAGTACAAAGGAAGCGATAATGCCAGAAATAGCTGCTGGAATAACTACCTTCATGGTAACTTCCAGCTTTGTTGCACCTAGTGCCATTGCTCCCTCTCGCAAAGAGTTTGGCACCGAGCTCATGGCATCTTCAGATAGTGAAGCGACCAAAGGAATAATCATGATACCCATTACTAGCCCTGGGCTAAGAATGTTTGTTGGTTCAAGACCAGGAATAAACGATCTTAATATGGGTGTTACAAATGTAAAAGCAAAAAATCCATACACGATAGTTGGAATACCCGCTAAGATTTCCAGAAGTGGTTTTAAAATTTTCCTTAATCTTTCTGAAGCATATTCACTTAAGAAAACCGCCGTCATGACTCCAATCGGAATCGCCACAAACATGGCAATCACCGAAGAAATAATCGTACCTGTTAATAATGGTAGGATTCCGAAAGTAGCCTCAGCACCTAAGGGTTTTAATTTAGTCCCTGTAAAGAAATCCAAGAATGGGACTTCTTTAAAAAAGAGAACCGTTTCAGTTAGAAGTGTAAATAAGATTCCAATTGTTGTTAAGACAGAAATAGTCGCAATGGCAAATAAGAATTTTGGGATTAATTTCTCCGTATAACGACTAACACTCGCTGCTTTTTTATTTTGGACAATCATTTCACTGATATTTAGTTTTTGGCCTTTTTCTTGAACTACGGTTTTATTCAATTCATTAAACTCCTTTCCCTCTATAAGAAATCTAGGGAGGAAATATTCATATTACATACACATAAGAAGACGAGAAGGATGTGCTTCTTCTCATCTTCTTACGATTTAAAGTTTTTTCTGTTTGATTATTTTAATTTTTCCAGTTCAGCAATTGTTGCTTCTACATCTTCATCAGAGAGTGGAGCAAATCCGGTTTCTTTGGCAACCTCTTGAGCGTTCTCCATTGTGTAAATTGCGTAATCTAATACCTGAGGTTTATCTTTCGCAAGATTCACGTTTAGGTAGGTGAAAACTGGGCGAGTAAATGGAGCGTAGTCTCCATCTTCTGCGATTGTGTCTAGTGTTGGTTCAACTGCACCTTTACCAAAGTCAATTTTCACTGCAGTTAACTTTTTAGTATTACTTGCATAATAACCGTAACCGAAGAAGGCAATTGCATTTTTGTCTTTGGATACTAAATCAACTAATGTTGAATAATCTTGTTGCAAATTAATTTCTTCTGGCAAATCTTGTTCTTCAAGAATATTTTCAAACATAAATTCGTAAGTACCATGGTTTTCGTTCGGACCATAAGTTTTGATGTTTTCAGCAGGGAAGTCAGCGCGAACGTCAGACCATTTTTTCTTGTTTTTACTTGCAAGGAAGATATCAATTACTTCTTGTTGGGTCAGCTCTGTTGCCCAATCATTGTCTTTATTGATTACCATTGTAATTCCATCCAATGCTACTTTCATTTCTTGAACTTCAATTCCTAAATCTTCAGCCGCTGCTTTCTCTTCAGCTTTAATTTGTCGTGAAGCGTCATTAAAGTCTGTTCCATCTTCAACCAAGAATTTTTTAAATCCTGCAGATGTACCAGCACGACTTACTTCAACAGAAACATTCTCTTGTTCGTTTACCATATAATTTTCCGCCATTTTAGCCATGAAAGGGTAAACAGTACCTGAACCATCTATAACTACGCTACCCTCTAAATCAGCATCTTTTGCTGAATTTGATGACTCTTTGCCTCCACATGCTGTTGCAAATAACGTTACTACTACCAGCAACATAAGTAGGCTTAGTTTATTAATGATTTTCATTTCTTTGTTCCCCCTAGAGAATGTTTTTGTTTTGTTGTTTTATCTTACAAGTATGAATATACAGGTAAACCTTTAATCTAGTTTTAATGTCACGTAAAGCTTATGTAAATTTGAATATTTTTTAAAAATAATATATTTTTTCCATTTATCTAGGTCACTCTGCTAAAAATCAACTTTCCCCTACTCCAATGTGGGTTTGTTTCTTTTTCTAAAAAAAGCTCTTTTAAACTTGGCTGTTGATTTCCGCTCCAGACACTCCGCTTTCCGCAGGCTCTCACGACGGACTCCTTCGGTCGTTCCTTCCTTCGGAGTCTCACTCAGCTCGTGCTCCTGCAGGAGTCTGCGTGTCTTCCGCTCCAATCAACAATGTGTTCAAAATCAACTTTTATCAATAACAGAGCAAAAAAAAAACTGCCTCAAAATAGAGACAGTTTCTGATGTTTTAATTCTATTATTTATTGAGCTGGAGTTTCTTCTGTTGTTGGGGTGCTTATGACTGGCTGAGCTTCAGCTAATGCCTGTGCTTGACGAGCATTTTTTAAATTGAAATAAGCATCCATTACAGCAGCACCTACTTGGTTATTCATATAGTGCCCATGATCTCCTTGATAAGCCCATGGAACAAGTACGGCCATAGCTACTTCAGGATTATCATGTGGAGCATAACCAATCAAGCTTAAATTTATCGTACTCATAGCTGGATCTCCTGGTTTTCTTTTCGGTCCATCATATTGAGCTTGAGCTGTTCCGGTTTTACCAGCAGGTTTATATTCCTTTGAGCCAAAAAAGCTTGTAGCCGTTCCTTGTGGAGCTTGCATAACTTGACGGAATCCTTCTTGAACTCGTGAAATCCATTCCTCCTTCATCGGAAGGCGATTTAATATCTTTGGTGTTATTTCTATAGAAACTGGACCAAGTTGATCCTTTTCCATGACTGGTTCATTAATTGATTTTACAATATGTGGCTCAAGTCGTTTCCCGCCATTTGCAATCGTTGAAACGTATTGGGCAAGCTGCATATTAGAATAAGTGTCCAACTGTCCAATTGAAAAGTAGACTAATCGTCCTGGCTCAGAATAAATTAATGGTCCTTTAAAGCCTAGCGTTTCACTTGGTAAATCGATTCCCGTTCTCACCCCTAGTCCAAATTGGGCAAAGGAGTTGCGCATCGTTTGAAAACCATAGTCTATATCAACGCCTCTCAATCCGTTACCAGTATATGTCCCTTTCCCGATTGCTATCGCCGTTAAGCCCATATAAACGTTAGAAGAACGTCTTAGTGCATCAACATCATTCATCGGTCCATGAAGGGAAGATGACCATGAACTAAACATGTTACCACCCAAGTTTAACGGTCTATCTACCAAAACTGTTCTTGGTGCAATCGCACCTGTTTGATAACCAGTTAACACGGTCGCCCCTTTTACCGCAGACCCCACATTATAGGATGTGGTAATGTTACCGAGGGCATCATCTTGGATGACATCTTTTCCAAATTCATCTTTAACAATTCTTTTTCCGGCCATTGTTAAAATCTCACCCGTGTTAGGATCCATTAAAATGACATAGGCCCGGTCAAGTAAGTTTGTGTTCGCCTTTTTCTTGTTTGCCAAAAGATGTTCTGTGATGATTCCTTCAACAACTGGTTGTAATTCCATATCAATCGATAAAACAAGGTCCTTCCCGCTTTTCCCTTCCGATACTACTTCAGAAGAGACAATGTCCCCAGCTTTATCTGTTTTATTTCTTACCTTGGCCTTTTGGCCAGTAAGGACATCTTCGTATTGCATTTCGATATAACTCGTCCCAACACGATCATTACGGTTATAATCTCTGCTTAAATAATAATCCAATTTTTCTGAAGGTAACCCTTTTTCTGAGTCAGTTATCTTCCCCAAAACCGATGTTAATGTTAAACCCATTGGGTAGAATCGTTTCCAATCAGTCGTCGTATCCACTCCTGGAAGTGACTCTAAATTTTCTCCAACCCGAGCATACTCTTCCGGAGTTACCCCTTCATTTTTAACTAATTGTGGTGTCAGGGCATAACCTCTATTAAACTCGCGGTAAATTGCGCACACTTCCAAATCAGCAGGCGTCAGTGTTGCTAAATCCTCTTCGGTAATTCGCTCTCGCTGCATTTTATAGATTTTTTTATCATCGAGCTTTTTCTCATTATATTTTTTCCATTCTTTTTCGGTTATTTTCTTTTTGGCTTTCTTAGGATGCTTAATAAACCAATAATCTTTTTTATCACTTACCGAAAGCTTTTCAATGGCTTTAGGGGTCATTTCAATTAAGTCTGCAAGCTTTTGAGCAACCTCAATCATTTCTTTTTGAGTAGTTTTTTGATACTTTGTATAAGTTATTGCATTCTCTGACTGATTACCAACGATCAGTTTTCCGTTCCGATCATACATTTTCCCACGTGGAACAGGATAGTTAACGGTAATATCCTCGGTACGTTCAATCTCTCGTTTAAAATCATCTCCATAAACAATTTGGACGATGCCTAAACGTAAAATCAAAACTGAAAATAAGATGAAGACAACAAAAAACAGCATGTTTAATCGAAAAGGCACATGCGTTTTTTTCTTTTTCTTTTTATTCACTAAATTACACACTTCCTTTTTAATGAAACTCTGCTCACTAACACTTAGTTTATCTTCTATTGTAAAAGAAAACCGTTCATTTATCTAGGCTCTTTTCTCAAACTTTGTTGCTTTTAAAGATGAAAACGAAGTGTTTAGATTACGTTTAGACAATAAAACAGCCTTTATCTATCATCAAAACAAGATTAGTAAATTTTTATTTTAAAGGCTGTGTTAAACTTGACCGTTGATTTCCGCTCCAGGCGCTTCGCTTTCCGCGGGCGGTAGCGGGGAGCCTCCTTGGCGCTTTGCGCCTGCGGAGTCTCCCCTGCCCCGTACTCCCGCAGGAGTCTTCGCGCCTTCCGCTCCAATCAACTAAGTTCGAAAAATCAACATTGAACATTAACAGAGCTATTTTAAAAAATGCAAAATTGGGAAGAGATATAATATCTCTCCCCAACTAATGCTCCGGTAATTTGATTTTCCTAATAAAAAAATAGATGAACGAATGCCCAGCACCAACAAACAATAACAAGATTGGAATACTCTTTTTTTCATCAAAAAAGGATACCGCAAATAAAAAGGATAGAATTGAAACACATCTTCCAGCATTTAAAAATAGTTCCCTTACAACAATATATTCGATTCGCATTTCCGCAGCTTTCCACCCTTTACCTATCACGTCATACGTCATTGACATGTACGGAATCAGTAGCAATGGATAGGCAACGGCAATAGTTGCCGCATAAAAAAGTAGTTTTGCGTAAGAAATATCAAAGACAATCAAAAATATTGAACCGTAAAGGATACATCCCCCTAATAATATCGCTTTCTTGCGTTGGGTCTTTTTGATCATCCGAGAAATAAAAAAATAGGCGATAAACGAAACTCCGGAATTTATCAGTCCAAATGTTCCTAATGCCATTTCACTTTTGGTAGAAAGATAAACAAAAACAGAAATAATAAACACAAATACTCCTTCACGTAGACCTTGGAAAAAATGAGCATTTGTAATCATCTTCCAATCAATATTATTCTTTCTTTCCGTTAAAATCCTGCGAAACCAATATTCACCTTCACTGGGACGCCGTTTCAGAAAAAAGCTTAAAAAGGCAGCAATAGAAAATAAGGTTAACGAAATACCAAAAATAACTGTATAACCGGTAAATTTTTCTAATCGGGAAATGATAAATCCAGCAGTAAATGGACCAATCATCCCGCCAATTGAGGTTAACACCCCCAGAAAACCATTGAAAAAATCCCTTGTTTCCGGCTCAGTAATCTCAAAAGTTAACACATTATAAGCGAGCCAGTAAAAACCATAGCCAATTCCCAAAATCGCACCCAAAAGGATTAAGAAATCAGCCGCTTTACTTCCAAAAAATAATACAGCCATATAAAACAGGGCTAAGCATAACACCCCAATCCTCAAAACAATGACTCGGTCGACTTTTTTGGCCCATCTTCCTGCTAAAATAAATGTGATGGGTTGAAAAACTACAACTGTAAGATTATAAAGACCAATATCGAAAAATTGTCCTGACTGTTTCCACAAATAAATATTAACAAATGTGTTGGAAAGTGCCGTACTTAAAGAATAAAGGCCACCAATTAACAGCAAAAATTTAAAGTCTTTTGTCAGTTCCAGGTCACCAAATAATTTTTTCATTATCATAAAAATACTCCCCTTTACTCTATTGGGTAGTTTTTACAAAATGTTAAAAGTTATTCACAGAATTAGGTAATCCTGGAGCCTCTGTAATCATTAAAAAAGGCTACGTTACTGTCTAAACACTTTATTTTCATCTTAAAAGGCGACAAAGTTTGCGAAAAGAGCCTAAAAAAAAGCAGTTGACCAATAATGGTCTACTGCTTTTCAAGGTTATTATTTTGCTTCGTTATAACGTTTTGCAACTTCATCCCAGTTAACTACATTCCAGAAATTAGTAATGTATTCCGGGCGACGGTTTTGATATTTTAAATAGTAAGCATGCTCCCAAACATCAAGACCAAGAATCGGAGTTTTACCTTCCATAATTGGCGAGTCTTGATTTGGAGTGCTTGTAACTTCAAGCTCACCATTATTTACAGATAACCAAGCCCAACCAGAACCAAAGCGAGTTGTAGCTGCTTTAGTGAATTCATCCTTAAAGCTTTCAAGGCTACCAAATTTTTGGTTGATTGCCTCAGCTAATTCACCAGTTGGTTCTCCACCACCATTTGGTGATAGAAGCTGCCAGAATAATGAATGGTTAGCATGTCCTCCACCATTATTTCTAACTGCTGTACGAACTGTTTCAGGAACAGCATCCAGGTTAGCGATTACTTCCTCAACTGTTTTACTAAGAAGTTCTTCATTTCCTGATAATGCATTATTTAAGTTAGTAACATATGCGTTATGGTGTTTTGTGTGATGGATGTTCATAGTTTCTTTGTCAATGTTTGGTTCTAATGCATCATATGCGTAAGGTAATTGTGGTAATTCAAAAGCCATAATAATAAATCCTCCTTATGTAACGTTTAATTTATCTTCAAAAACATTTCTATCATTCTCATTTTAGAATGTTTCTAAAGGCTACATTTACAATGTACCAAAGTTGGAAACTTGTTACAACTTTAATGCTCTAGTAAATTGAAAAAAAATTCTTTATTTACTCTTTAAACTCTATATTCCTATAATTTTTAAGATGTCACAAATTTGTCAAGTTTTTATTCAGCTTGATTTGTCAATGCTTTTTATCTCTTGAGACTTTTGTAACAACCATATTTTTCCATTCACCTGTTGACATGTTGCTTACTTTACTTTTAAATCAAAGCATGAGAGTGATTTTCATCGAGAGGTGAGGAAAAATGATAAAAACAGGTTTCAGCCTTTATGAGCTGATGATTAGAAATTTTAGCAATAAAGAGACTATCCAAAAAATTAAAGCAGGAACCATGTTATTTCAAGAAAAAGATCCAGTTCAACACGTATATATTTTATTAAAAGGATCTGCAGCAGTTGGTCGCGTTCACTTTAAAGGGAAAGAATTTATTTTAAAAATTTTAAGCGGTGAAGAATTATTAGTTGAATACCAAGTGTTCAGTCAATCCCCACGTTATCATTATAGTGCCAAAACGATGACGGATTGTGAAATGCTAATGATTAAAAGGGAACACTTTGAAGAATTTCTAGGACATGATAATTTCGCTCTGCAAACCTTCAGCAATTGGATGAGCATTAAATATTTAAAAGCACAAATGAAATGCCAAGATCTTATTATGAATGGAAAAAAAGGTGGATTATATTCGATCTTAATCCGACTATGTAATAGCTACGGTGTTATGACAGATGAAGGCATCTTAATTGACCTTCCTCTAACACACCAAGAACTTGCCAACTTAACTTATGGTACGCGTGAGGTGATTCAACGATTGCTCAAAGAGCTTCGCGAAAACGACGTACTCGATTATCGCCAGCAAAAGTTTATCGTAAAAGATCTGGCCTACATTAAAAAGTTTGTTGACTGCCAAAATTGTCCTTATGAAATTTGCGGTGTTAACTAAAAAAGTTTTTATAATAAGTGGACAAGGTTTATTAAAAAACTTTGTCCATTTAATTTTTTGACTGTGTTAATGTTCAATGTTGATTTTTCCAACTTAGTTGATTGGAGTGGAAGGCACGAAGACTCCTGCGGGAGTACGGGGCAGGGGAGACTCCAAAGGCGCGGAGCGTCAAGGAGGCTCCCCTCTACCGCCCGCGGAAAGCGAAGTGCCTGGAACGGAAATCAACGGCCAATTGTTAAGATCTTATTTTATTATAAATGTCCAAACAATAATATTATAAAACCACAATGAGGAAATAGCCAATCATAACTGCTTGAACAATTCCCTTGGTAACCACACTACTAATAAATCCGACGACAGATCCGAGTCCAATCTTTGCGGCTTCTTTCAGCTCTGTTTTATTCATGATAATTTCCGCAAGAAATGCTCCTAAGAACGGACCAATAATAATTCCAGCAATTGGTATAACAAATGGACCAATTAATAAGCCAATTGTACTTCCCCAAATTCCAGCTTTGGAACCACCGAATTTTTTTACACCAATCAGATTCGCTAAATAATCAGCACCAAACAAAAGAATAATAAACAAGCATTGAATTAACCAAAATAGCCAATTAAAAGGTTCAAAGGAAAATAAAAAGCCATAAAGAATGAATCCAGCTAAAATAAATAACACACTAGGAATTATCGGATATAAAAGGCCAATAAAGGCAACTACAAATAACAGGATAATTATTACCCAATACAACATATCCATCACATCAATCCTTCATTAATTATTCTTTTATTAAAATTAGGCTAAAAAAACTATCGCTTGGTGTGGTTGGTAGTTAACCACAACACACCCCATTAAGATTTATTTTACACTAATTTATCGGTTTCAAAAAATTTTCCATAGAGGAATTTTATCTAACCAATCGCTATTTTTTGTAAAAATTCTACATTATTTTACTTATAACAACAAGATTACTTGTGCTAATAGGGATACTCAAGCTAAAATAAGGTGTTAGAACAAAATAAAGGGTGATAAACGTGAATATTTTTAAGCAATTAGTAAGCAGTAATTATTCTCCAAAAGATATCGCCCATTTTCGCTTCCAAGGAATTGGGAAAACAATCCTCTATGTTTTCTTATTAACATTATTGTCCGTTATTCCCGCGATGTACTTTCTTAATTCAGCCATTATTGATGGTGTAAGTGCAGCAAAGGATATGGTAAATCGTGATTTCCCTTCCTTTACAATTGAAAATGGTCGATTACACTCGGACATGGATGAACCTGTAATTTTAAAACAAAACGATTTTGAATTTATTCTCGATTCTACTGGTGAGTTGAAGACGGATGACCTCATCGAATACGATAATGCTATTCTTTTGTTAGAAAAGGATTTTGTTTTTATTGCAGATGGTCAGTCACAAGCTTTTCCATATTCAATGGCTGAAAATTTAACGCTATCAAAAGACGATGTAATTGATTTTGTTAATGAATTAGATACTGCCTTGATGGTAATATTGCCAATTTTCTCCTTAGTGATCTACATTTTCTCATCTGGGATGAAATTTATCGAAATATCCATTCTTGCTCTTTTTGGATTAATGATTGTAAATTCCACAGGAAGAAATCAAAAATACGGTCAGGTTTGGCGGATGTCAGCTTATAGTGTGACGTTACCTACGATATTTTTTACAATCATGTCAGCAATCCAAACAACAGTTCCTTTAGGGTTTTTCATCCACTGGATTGTAGCCTATATTGTTTTGTACTTAGCCTTAAAAGAAATTCCACTACCCAAAAAACCATAAACGTGCTGATTCTTCAGCGCGTTTTTTTTAACCCAGCTGATAAATTTATTATTCTACTTGTTCTATTAACTAATGTTATCGCATATACATGGGACATACTTTTGTCCTAGAAAGGGTGTCCCCATGTGAAGCGATTTGTCGTAGCAATACTCTCAGTCCTTATCCTTTATGTAATTTACTATGATTTCACCAAGGGAACCTTACCCACTGAATCCAATGAGCAAAATTCGGTACCGGTGTCTTCTACTACTAATAATAATAATAATATTCCCTATTTTGAAGTTGAAGTAAAGCCAGGTGAAACAGTCCTAACGATTGTTGAAAAAAGTTTAGACAAGCCCATCCCAGTGTCAATCACAAGATTAATCAGCGATTTCGAACAATTAAACGATGGTGACAAACCAGAAGAAATTCGCATTGGGAAACAATATCGGTTTCCTGATTACCGTAAAACTGAATAATAGGCTGTGATGATTTTTTCAGATTCTTGTCAACAATAGCCAATCATTGATACAATATAAGCGGTGTTTACAGAAGGTTGTTCTTCGTTTTCATCGCAATAAGCAACGAAGTTTGAGAAAAAGGCCTTACAGAAAGAACAATTATTTAGCATTCCATGTTTAAAGGAGCGAATCACTTGTGAGTGAAATCATTGATCGTACAAAAACCCGCCCAATTAAGGTCGGCAATTTAACTATAGGCGGCAATAGTGAGCTTATTATTCAAAGCATGACAACGACTAAAACGCATGATGTCGAGGCGACAGTAGCTGAAATTAAACGTCTAGAAGAAGCTGGATGTCAAATGGTTCGCGTTGCATGTCCTGATGAAAGGGCAGCAAACGCCATTTCCGAAATTAAAAAAAGAATTAATATCCCTCTTGTCGTTGATATCCATTTTGACTATAAATTAGCCTTAAAAGCAATTGAAGGCGGCGCAGATAAAATTCGCATTAATCCTGGAAATATCGGAAAACGCGAAAAAGTGGAAGCTGTCGTAAAGGCTGCCAAAGAAAAAGGCATCCCCATTCGTATTGGCGTAAATGCAGGTTCATTAGAAAAAAGAATTTTAGATAAATATGGTTATCCTACTGCAGATGGCATGGTTGAAAGTGCCTTACATCATATCAAAATCCTTGAGGATCTTGATTTCCATAATATAATCGTTTCCATGAAAGCCTCTGATGTTCGCCTAGCGATTGAAGCTTATGAGAAAGCAGCACGAGCTTTTGATTATCCGCTGCATTTAGGTATAACCGAATCTGGAACTTTGTTTGCTGGAACTGTTAAAAGTTCTGCAGGTTTAGGGGCAATTTTAAGCAAAGGGATTGGAAATACCTTACGTATATCCTTGAGCGCAGATCCTGTTGAAGAAGTAAAAGTTGCTAGAGAATTATTAAAGGTGTTTGGTTTATCCTCTAATGCAGCAACGCTTATTTCCTGTCCAACATGTGGCAGAATTGAGATTGACTTAATTAGCATCGCCAACGAAGTGGAAGAATATATTCAAAAAATTAAAGCGCCAATTAAAGTAGCTGTCCTTGGATGTGCCGTAAACGGTCCTGGTGAGGCTAGGGAAGCTGATATCGGGATTGCTGGGGCAAGAGGTGAAGGTTTACTTTTCCGTAAAGGAGAAATCGTTCGCAAGGTGCCTGAGGCAATCATGGTTGAGGAATTGAAGAAAGAAATTGATCAAGTAGCCGAGGAATACTTTGCTAAATTAGCCGAAACGCAGAACCAAGCGTAAATTTAGCCACAAAAAACGCCTGGCACGGATGCCAGGCGTTTTTCTATTGCTCCACAATGAAAAAGCTTTTTTTTAAAAGAACGGGAGGATGAACATTCCAACTAAGATGGAAATGGCTCCAATCCCGATAGCCCAGCTTCCTAAACTTGTCGCTCCCCTACGGCGAGCAACAAATCCAAGGATAATTCCAGCTGCACCAAAAAGAATAGGTAAAACAAATAGCGAAATGATTGATAAAGCTAAGGCACTTAGGCCAATGCCTCGTCCCGCTGTTGTATCCGTTTCTCTCGCATCTGAATCTCTAATCGTGGTGCCACGATACAATGATCCAGTTGCTGGTGCTGCAAATTCTGCTGAGGTTTCTTCATTATAGTCAGGTGCAGGTAGTCGATGCTGAATATCAACAGTATTCTTGTCTTGAAATCCTGTTTGAGATGATCCGTTATTTCGCTCTTCTGCCATGCTGATCCCTCACTTTCATAAATGGAGCATTAATATTGTTTGTCAGAAACGGGAATTTCATTATGTTAATGTTTTACTAATATGGATTTATTTTTTGCTTTGCAAGAGGTTTTTGATTTTTAAAGGAGTGTTGTTTTTTGAGAAAGCGTTTTGGTATTGATATCGACGGCACCGTTACTTGTCCGGCATCGCTTGTGCCCTTTATAAATTCGGACTTTAATCTTAATTTGACTCTAAATGATTTAACTCAATACGACCTTACACCATTTGTAAATGTTTCAAGCGATGAATTGGCACAGTGGTTTTTAAAAAAAGAGCCTGAGATTTATGCAAATTCTCCTTTAGCAGAAGGAGCTAAAGAAATTTTAATGAAATGGGAACAACAGCATGAGTTATATTTTATCAGTGCCCGTAGTACAAACTTGTTAAACATTACTAAAGAATGGTTCGTCAATAATCAGTTGAAATTTGACCACATTGACTTAATTGGTTCTCATCATAAAATTGAAGCGGCGAAAAATTATAAAGTGGATTTATTTTTTGAAGATAAGCATGATAATGCGGTCATGATCCATGAAGAATGTAAAATTCCCGTTATCCTGTTTAACACACCATACAACCAGGACCCCATTCCTGAGGGTGTGATTCGAGTAAATCACTGGAATGAAGCCTACCAATGGGTGGAAAATTGGTTGAAAACCTATTGAAAGTAAAAACGAATGCTTGTACATCACAAATGATGTACAAGCATTCGTTTTTTATTATGGCTCTTTTCTCAA
>CALCRD010000133.1 GCA_937894355.1 uncultured Bacillus sp. | reverse complement strand
GGTTTAGAGCAAAAAATCAACGAAATCGAAGGCATCGTCATCACCAGAATCATCTAATAATGAGGTAGATTAATGGACGTGCAATATGACAATATATTACTACAGATGCTAATGGTGCTGTTCCCGATCATTTCATACCAAGCATTTATGAACAATCGAAAGCTTGAAGATAAGGAACCATTCTATTGGGGCGTAGTTTTTAGTGTAACAATGGGACTTTGTATTGCCTTTGCAATAAAAATCTCAGATGGTATTATCCTTGATTTGCGGATGGTCCCATGGTTTTTAGCCTTTATCTATGGCGGAAAAGCTGTTGGCATTTTCGTAACACTTTTTTACGTGGTCATTCGTTTCCTTGTAGGCGGGATAGGCATGATTCCGGCATTTATGGTGTTATTTCTCGGGAGTTTGTTTATTTGGAAATTCCGCAATCAATATATAAAATGGGATCGCAAAAAGAAACTTCATTTATCAGTCTGTTTCCTAGTGGGATTGTCAGCGATGATTCCAATTACTGGAATCGTGTTTCTTGATACTGTATTATCGCCGAGTAGTCTTTTCATTGATATTGGCTATGTGATTACGAATGCTATAACAGTTTGGCTATCGGTCCATTTGATGGAGTCCCATAAAGAAAAGCAAGATTTAGTAAAGGAAATCCAAAAAAATGAGAAATTACAGGTAGTTGGCCAAGTGGCAGCCAGTGTAGCCCATGAAATTAGGAATCCGATGACCAGTGTCCGGGGATTTATCCAATTATTTTCTTGTTCTAAAAATATTAATGCCAATGAAAAGGAACAGCTGCTTATTTGCTTAGATGAGCTTGATCGCGCCAATGAAATCATCTCTGATTATCTTAGTTTAGGAAACACTCAAGAATTGGAAAAGCATGGTGTTATTGATGTTTCAAAACTGGCAACTAGGTCTGTAAATACTCTGTTTTCCTATGCAACAATCCACAATGTTCGGATATCTTTGGAAATGTGCCATAGTGCCTATGTAATGGGCAGTGTCAGTAGATTCCAGCAACTCCTGGTGAATCTGATAAAAAATAGCATTGAGGCAGCACGACCTGATGGAAATGTGCGGGTAGCTGTTTCTATTGATCATCAAAACGTAGAAATTGCTGTTAAAGATGATGGGGTCGGAATGACAAAGCAGCAAATCGAAAACATAGGTTTGCCTTATTACTCTACCAAGGAAAAAGGGACAGGGCTTGGGTTAATGGTTACGCTTCAAATCATAAAAGAGATGGAGGGTAGCTGGAAGGTTACGAGCTATCCGAACAAAGGAACACAGTTTAATATTTCCTTTCCACTAGCGAAAAATGAATAGGAAGTATTTGGATGAAGTTTGAATAGATTTAGGAAGGAGCACAACAGGGTATCTGCGATTGCTCCGGTAAGTATAAATGAAATGATGGAGGCGGACATTCAATGTCTAATGATAAAGAGCTAATATTAGGGAAAGAAAAACAAAATGAACCCAAACGGAAAGTCGAAAGGAAAGAGGGAGAACCAACTTCAGCTTTCAAAGGGGCTTCTTGGGCGGCATTATTGGTAGGTGTTGCGGCTTATCTTATCGGATTATTTAACGCAACGATGCAATTAAACGAAAAAGGATATTACTTTGCCGTTTTAATATTCGGACTCTATGCAGCGGTTTCTTTACAAAAAGCGGTAAGAGACAATGAAGAGGAAATACCAGTAACAAGTATTTATTTTGGGATTAGTTGGTTTGCACTTATTGTAGCAATTTCATTAATGGGTATCGGTTTATATAATGCAGGAAGTATTGATTTAAGCGAAAAGGGATTTTATGGTATGGCATTTGTTCTTAGTTTATTTGCGGCCATAACAGTTCAAAAGAATATTAGAGATACACAAAGAGCAAGAGAAAGAGATTGATAGCTTCCTGTTTCATTCAGGAGCAAATTTTAAAAAAATGAAACGACAGGTACCTGTCGTTTTTTTTTGCTTTTAAAACTGAAAAAAGGAAAGAATAAATATGGTGATGAATTGAATGTTGAGAATTTAGTTGGTACGGTGTTTAAGGAAAACGCCTTTAACCTTGGGGGAATAGTGATTGGAAGCATTGCCCTCTATTCATTGCATTAGCGAATTTTGGGTCGGCGATTATCGGCGTTTATATTTCCAGCCTTGGATTAAAGCATCTTCCTGTGATCCAGAAGCTGTCCTGGAATCAAACTACTGCTATTGCCATCCTACCTGTGGCATTGGTGGTGGTAATTCCAAATTTATTTTTTGATAACTTCGGTACACTGCTTGCACTCTCAGGCGTTTTGTTCGCCCCACTTATCGGGATCCAAATTGTAAATTACCATTTTTTGGAAATAAAAAGTTAAATGTTAAAGAACTATATAACCCCTCCTTAAACTCAGCATATGCATTCTACAAGGGATGGAATCCTGAGGCAATTTTAGGAATGAGTGCTGGTTTTGCCACTTACCTATACCTCCTTAATCCAATAACCTATGAATCACATTCCCCCTACCAATATATCACTGCCACTCTTCCTACAATGTTGGTAGGTGCCATTGTTTATTGGGCAATAACAAAATGGTTCATAATCCCAAAAGGAAAGGGAGATTATCTGAAATAGTTTTCTAGTTTCTGCTGAAAGTCGATGGATAAATGCAACTACAGTACCATATTCATTGGTCAAACCAACACTGCTGAACTAGGATTAATGGCGTCTTTAGATCCGCCTGATAAAAGTTTAACTTCTTAAGCATGAGTTCTCTCATGCTTTTCCTTATTTTGCTCGGAAATAACACTTTGTTGTTTAATTAAGAAAGTAGGAAGTACTGTTAAACATATATGCACGAATTTTGTATAATAGAGATAAAACTGGGCATGCTTACAAGCGAAAAAGGGACAAAAGGAACCGCGAGAACCGTCCCCTTGTCCCCTGAGGAGAATGCTAATGAGTCATTGGGAAGAGTTTTTTGAGCGGAAGAGAGAAGAATTGGGTGTTTCCCTTAATGAAGTTCAGGAAAAAGCGGTTCTTCATACGCAGGGACCTCTATTATTACTGGCTTCACCAGGTTCAGGAAAAACGACAACTACGATTATGAGAATTGGCTATTTGATAGAAGAAATGGGTGTATCACCTTCAAGGATTAAAGCAGTTACCTTTAGCCGGGCTTCTGCAGAAGATATGAAAAAACGATTTCAGCGGTTTTTCCCTAATCATCGGGAAACTTCAGTTGATTTTTCTACCATACATAGCCTAGCATTTGAAGTGGTTCGCGATTATTTTAATAAAAATAATGTCACCTATAAATTAATAGAAGGTAAAGTAGATTTTTCGGAAAAAGAGAAATCGACCGTAAACAATAATGGGCAATTATCTAAGAAAGGGATTATTAGAAGAATATTTAATGAAGTTACCGGTGAAATAATTTCTGAAGAACAACTAGAAGAGATAATCTCGTATATAAGTTTTATTAAAAATAAACTAGTCTCTGAAAATGAGTGGTCGAAGGTTTCATGTGATGTCCCGCATGCAAAAACAATCATGAAGAACTATGAAAAATTCAAAAAAAATGGTAGTTATTTATTACTAGTCGATTTTGATGACATGCTAACCATAGCCAATGAAGCTTTGGGGAAAGATCAGTTGCTACTTGAAAATTATCAGCAACGCTATGATTATTTCTTAACCGATGAAAGCCAGGACACTTCTATGGTACAGCATGCCATTATTGAAAAGTTGGTTGCTAAGCATGAAAATTTATATGTTGTTGCAGATGATGATCAATCAATTTATACATGGCGAGCCGCTGAACCACACTTATGTTTATGATGTTTTCTGCAGGTCTTGCGGTATTGTCGGTAATAATGGCAGTCCAAACCTTTACTTCAATTTCGGATTTATACAAAACGGCACAACCGCCGCATTTCGTCCAGATGCACAAAGGAGATATCAATCAGGAGAAAATAGATGAGTTTATGTCTAATTATGAAGGGATAACCTACTGGCAAACCGATACGATGATTGATGTGTACGGTGATAGTATTACAGTAGTTGGAAATGTGGATAGGTTCAATCTTGCTGATTGTCGTCTTGATATTGGTTTGGTAAAGCAGAATGAAACCAAAGATTTACTGTTAAATTCCGAACGTGAAAAAGTAACTCTTAATAAAGGTGAAATTGGGATTCCAGTACTTTTAAAGGAAATGTATGGGATAGAAATCGGGGAACAGCTTATCTTGACCAGTAATGGTGTGGAAAAGGAATTTGTCATTAAAGAATTCATATTGGATTCGATGATGAATTCTACAATGGCTTCTTCTACAAGAATCCTGTTAAGCGATGAAGATTTTGCTGAGCTTGAAGGGGAAACTGGGGAGAATGAATATCTGATAGAAGCTTATTTTAATAATTCAAAAGAGGCAGCGGACTTCCAATCCTCCTATGAAAATGCAGAGCTTCCACAGAATGGGCAGGCAATAACCTATACAATCATTTTTATTCTGAGCGCTTTAACGGATATCGTTACTGTATTTGTATTATTGCTTGTGAGCTTACTATTAATCATTGTGTCATTTATCTGTGTTAGGTTCACAATTTTGGCTGCCTTGGAGGAAGAAATCGGCGAAATAGGGACAATGAAAGCCATTGGTCTACCATTCGCTGATATCAGGAATTTATATCTTAATAAATACAGGGCATTAGCAATTGTGGGTGTTACCTTAGGTTCTATTCTGGCATTAATCATTAGCGGCTTTTTTACCAAACATATCACTGCTACATTTGGGAATGTGAGACTATCCGTGTTAACAGTGCTATTATCCCTTATTGTTGGTGGCCTAGTTTTTCTGTTAATAAACTTCTATTGTAAAAAGGTATTAAAAAAAATCAAAAAGGTTACAGTTGTGGATGCTCTTGTTAGTGGGAAGGGATTTGATAACGAGAAAGTTGGTACTAAAGACGGACTATATAAATCTAAGAAACTTCCGGTTAACCTGTTGTTGGCAATGCGTGAGGTTTTCTATAAGTTTAAAAACTGGATCATTGTATTTGCGGTCGTGTCAATTGCTATGCTAATGATTCTCGTTCCTGTTAATCTGATGAATACCTTTGCTGCACGAGAATTTATCTTCTGGGGCGAGAAGACCCCTTCCTCAAGGAATATGAAGGGCGAAGC
>CALCRD010000132.1 GCA_937894355.1 uncultured Bacillus sp. | reverse complement strand
GGCGGTGAGCCTCCTCGGCGCGACTTGCGCCTGTGGGGTCTTACCTGTCCCGCTATCTCCCGCAGGAGTCTCGCACCTTTCGCTCCAATCAACTAAGTTTGAAAAATCAGCATTGAACATTAACACAGCCTTTTCATAAAATGTTAAAATGTAGAATAATACGTTCGATTGAAAAAATGGAGGTACATGATGAAAACGAAACTGGGATTATTATACGGTGGCAAATCTGCAGAACATAAAGTGTCCCTAAGAACTGCCATGGCTGTTACGAAAGCGTTAGATCTAAATAAATTCGATATTTTTCCAATATACATAACAGAGGAGGGACAATGGATTAAGGGTGAGCAATTGTTTGCGCCAGTTGAAGATATTAATGAATTAGCATTTTCACAAGCAGAAGGGTCATCCGCTACATTATTAGAACCCTCACTATTTCAAGCAGAAAATGGCGAAACATTAGATGCTATTTTCCCATTACTTCATGGACCAAATGGTGAAGATGGAACTGTCCAAGGATTATTGGAATTATTGAACCTTCCTTATGTTGGGAATGGGGTATTAGCTTCTTCGGCTGGAATGGATAAAGTCATCATGAAAAATGTGTTTGCCCAAAGTGGACTCCCGCAAGTTAATTATGTTTGGCAAATTCGCAGTGAATGGGAAAAAGCGCCAGGTGCTGCCTATAAACAAGTTGAGCAAGAAATCGGCTATCCGTGCTTCGTTAAACCGGCAAACCTTGGCTCAAGTGTCGGAATTAGCAAATGTTCTAATCGCGAAGAGCTTGAAAAGGCATTCCAAGAAGCGTTCCAATTTGATCGTAAAATCATTATTGAACAAGGTGTGGTAGCCCGGGAAATTGAAATTGCTGTATTAGGAAATGATGAGCCACGATGCTCGGTTGCCGGAGAAATTTTACCAAAAACTGAGTTTTACGATTATCAAGCAAAATACGAGGATGGAAATACAGGATTAATTATTCCAGCTGATCTCACTGAAACGGAATACCAAACAATGAAAACTATGGCTATCCAAGCCTTCAAATCTCTTGATTGCTCAGGATTGGTTCGTGCTGACTTCTTCTTAACACAAGAAGGTCAATGGTTAATAAATGAAGTCAATACTATGCCAGGCTTTACTCCAGTTAGTATGTTCCCGTTACTTTGGAAAGAAACAGGAATTGAATATCCGCAGCTGATAGAACAATTGGTTGAATTAGCGCAACAAAGACATGCTGAAAAGCAAAACATAAAATATACTTTTTAACGGCTAATGCTACAGAAAATAAAAAGAGCTTAAAGACTAGACACGGCTTCAGACGCCGTGTCGCTTCTTTGTTTTCAGTCAGTTTTTAAGGCTCTTTTCTCAAACTTTGATGCTTTTTAAGCTAAAAACGAAGTGTTTAGACTATGTTTAGACAGTAAAACAGCCAACATTTATGAGAAAAGAGCTTGCAAATTTACTTTCGAGCTACAAAATAGCTGATATCACGTTAAAATCGGGTTTAAGATTTTAACAACAATCTTTACGAAAACAGCCCTTTTTAAAAAAATTGAGGAGGTTGAAGAAATAAATGATCCAAAGGACATTAGCGCAAATTGCTGAAATGATTATAGTTGACAATAATTTCACGGAATTTGCCCAAACGGCAGTGACTGGTGTTTGTATTGATTCGCGAAAAATTGCTCCTGGGAATTTATTTGTTCCCTTTAAAGGTGAAAATGCTGATGGACATAAATATGTTGAAGCAGCAATCAAGCAGGGTGCGGCAGCAGCATTTTGGCAAAGTGATGTTCCGAATCCTCCCTTACATTTACCTTTGTTAATGGTTGATAACACGCTAACAGCATTACAGGAATTGGCCAGAAGCTATCGTCAGGAATTACCGGTTAAAGTTGTGGGTATTACCGGAAGTAATGGGAAAACAACCACTAAAGATATCACCGCCAATCTGCTTTCATTAAAATATAAAGTGCAAAAAACGGAAGGAAACTTCAATAACGAAATTGGCTTACCATTAACGGTGCTCGGACTTGATGAAGACACAGATATCGCTGTGTTAGAAATGGGAATGAGTAGTCGCGGAGAAATAGAGTTTCTAACTAAATTAGCTAGACCAAGCGCTGTTATCATAACCAATATTGGCGAGTCACATTTATTAGACCTTGGTTCTAGGGACGGTATTACCGAAGCTAAATTGGAAATCATTTCTGGACTCGAACAAGGTGGCTTAATTGTCTACTTTGGTGATGAACCACTTTTGAAAAATCGCCTAACAGAGTATCACGGCAATGGTTTGATCAAAACCTTTGGAAAAGCCGAAACCAACGATTTGTATCCTACTAATATTAGTCAAAGTGACCTGGGTAATCTGTTTACAGTAACGGGGAGAGAGGAGAAATTCTCTTTGCCAGTCTTGGGAGCACATAATGTCTTAAATGCACTGGCAGCTATGTTAGTTGCTCACTATTTTAAGGTTCCATTTTCGGAAATGAATGCGGGCTTTGCTAACTTGAAGCTGACTCAAATGAGAACAGAGCTTGTTGGTGGGGGAAATGGCGAAAAGATTATCAATGATGCCTACAACGCTAGCCCAACTTCGATGAATGCAGCTGTTGAATTAATTTCCAATCTTGAGGGTTATCAGAAAAAAATCCTCGTCCTTGGCGATATGCTGGAATTAGGACCACAAGAAGAAGAGTTCCATTTTCAGATTGGTCAATCGCTAAATAGCCAAAAAATCGATTTATTATTTACGTTCGGACGATTAGGTCGAAAGATTGCCGAGGGCGCTCAAACCGTCCTTCCTAAAGAACGGATTTTTTCATTTGATGATAAGAATAGCTTAATCGAAAGATTAAAAAGTCAAACAAATGACCGGACATTGGTTTTGGTTAAGGCATCACGAGGCATGAGGCTTGAAGAAGTAGTAACTGGATTGCAAGTAGCTAAGTCCTAGTTCGTTAGGTTAAGTAACTTCGGAATTATGGTTAAATAAACGCAATAAAATGTAAAAGTTAAACTAGTAAGAGGTCAAGCAGCTAACGATATCTTGTACCCGAGTTGTCTAGGGGTTATTAGATTAGTTGGTTGTATTGACCTTTTTTTTAGGCTTGATAGGTAGTGCAAGTTCTAAATTTAAACATTTATTGAACAATGTTTATTAATTCTTTTTTTCATTTCAATATACGTTATGATAAAAGTTATGGTGTCTCGCAGATGTTTTTGGGGACCGGGGGAATTTTTTTCGGTATTTAGTAAAACTTAAACAAAAAGCTACATATACCGCTTATAGAAAAGGTGAAGCAAAATGGAAAAAAAGAAAGTCATTATTATCGGTGGAGGAATAACTGGTTTATCGGCAGCTTATTATCTCAAAAAAGAGGTAGACGAGAAATCCTTACCAGTGGAAATAAAGTTAATTGAAGCAAGTAATCGGGTTGGTGGAGTGATTCAAACAGTTAAAAAAGACGGTTTTATTATTGAAAAGGGTCCAGACTCCATCATTGCTCGAAAAAAGAGCGGTCTTAATTTAATCGAAGAGTTAGGACTAAAAGATAAAGTTGTATCAAATACAGCCGGCAAGTCCTATATTTTAGTAAACGGTAAACTACATACGATGCCAGAAGGTTCGTTTATGGGGATTCCTACAAAGGTAACGCCATTTGCTTTTTCTGGGTTATTTTCACCACTTGGTAAAGTGCGAGCGGCAGGGGATTTTATTTTACCAAAAGGGAAACCTCAAGCAGATCAATCTATAGGTGAATTCTTTCGTCGACGCTTAGGGGATGAAGTTGTTGAAAACCTCATTGAACCATTGCTGGCAGGGATTTACGCTGGTGATATTGATAAATTAAGCTTAATGTCATTATTCCCTAACTTTTATCAAATGGAGCAAGAGCACCGCAGTTTGGTGTTTGGATTAAAAAAGACGATGCCAGCACCGCCAAAAGCCACTAAGAAACAAGGCAGCAAAAAAGGGATGTTTATTTCTTTAACTACCGGTTTGGAAGAAATCGCCCTGGAATTAGAAAAACGCTTAGGCGAAATTATATTAAAGGGAAATGCGGTAGATAAAGTTAAGCGGAATGAAGGTGGATATGCTGTCACATTGGCAAATGGAATGGTGGAAGAAGCCGATGCTGTGATTATAGCTACGGATCATTTCCATGCGCAAAAGATGTTATCAGATTATTCATTTATGGACCATTTCAAAAATATGCCCGCGACCTCCGTTGCCAATGTGGCCTTGGCGTTTCCGAAGTCAGCCATCAAGCAAGATATTGAAGGGACCGGATTTGTTGTATCTAGAAACAGCGATTTTAGAATCACTGCCTGTACTTGGACGCATAAAAAATGGGTTGGTTCAACACCTGAAGGCTATGCATTGTTACGCTGTTATGTCGGTAAACCGGATGACCAAGGTGCGGTCAATCTGTCTGACGAGGAAATTATCAAAATTGTGCTCACCGACTTAAATAAAACGATGAATATTACTGAAAAGCCATTGTTCCATGTGATTTCACGGTGGAAAACTGCTATGCCACAATACACGGTAGGACATAAAGAACGAATGAAAACTGTAAAAGAATCCCTTGATAAAGATATCCCTGGAGTATATCTAGCCGGGAGTTCCTTTGAAGGGGTCGGGATTCCAGACTGTATCGATCAAGGAATCGGAGCCGTAAAAAAAGTACTGGAGTTTATTAAAAAATAGGTTGTGTTAATGTTCAATGTTGATTTTTCGAACTTAGTTGATTGGAGCGGAAGGCACGAAGACTCCTGCGGGAGTACGGGGCAGGGGAGACTCCAAAGGCGCAAAGCGCCTAGGAGGCTCCCCGCTACCGCCCGCGGAAAGCGAAGTGCCTGGAGCGGAAATCAACAGCCAAGTTTAACACAGCCAAAAAATAAACTGCTGAGAATATATAGAAGAGACAGCTTTGCACTTCAGGTGAAGCTGTTTTTTTGGAAACTTTTTGTTCTATATAAAACACAAAAACATCGTTGGTATGGTACAATGAAATAAGGATAAATTAAGACGGAAGAAGATTTCAAATTCCTGGCGGTGGAATAAATGATTGGTTGCTTATGTATTCATGGGTTTACGGGCGCCCCTTTTGAGGTCGAGCCTCTCGTACAATATTTAACAGAAAGAACCAATTGGCGTTTTGCTGTGCCCACTTTGCCTGGACATGGGCAAACATTACAATTGCAAGGGATTCGTTATAACGATTGGTTAGAACATGCCAACCAGTCTTTACAAGAATTGCTGGACACTTGTGACACCGTCTACGTTATTGGTTTTTCAATGGGAGGACTAATTGCCAGTTACTTATCAGCAAATCATCCAATAAATAAGTTAGTCCTATTAAGTACCGCTGCCTATTACGTAAATCCAAAGCAACTAGCTGCTGATATTAAGGACATAATCGTCGATTCATTTAAAGGGAATCTAGCTAATAATGAGCTTTTTATTCGCTATAAGCAGAAAATTATCGATACACCAATGACAGCAACGCTTCAATTTCGCACCTTGGTTACTAAGGTAAGACCGATCCTCCATGAAGTTACAGTTCCTACTTTTATTGCCCAAGGGGAATGTGACGGGATTGTACCACCAAAGAGTGCGCAATATTTGTATAACCAAATTGGAGCTGATCAAAAAAAGCTCATCTTTTATCAAAATTCAAAACACTTAATTTGTCATAGTGAAGAGCGAGAACAGCTTTTTACGGAAGTATTAGATTTTTTGCAGGATTAATGGAAGGGTTTTTGTAAAAACTGAATATGGTGTTGGTTATGAAAGAATCTTACTAATTTCGTAATTTGAAACAATTTGTGAAAAGCCTACTACATCGCAGTCTTAGCAATGGTTGTCAGCCCATTTTATTGCATTTTATAGGTTAAAGTGGTAAAATAATCAATAAAGTATAAGTGCTAACCTTGCTTACACCTGAACATACTCCTCGAAGGAGAATGTTTTTTTTTGAGAAAAAAGGAAATATTATGGAAGCTTTTTACATAAGGGAATAAAAAATATAAAACTAAAACATCATTTTGACAAAGTAGTAAAAAGGAGATTGAAAAAATTGACGACCTTTCAAGAATTGGGCCTTAGCCCGGCAATTATGAAATCAATAAAAAGAATGGGATTTGAAGAAGCTACACCGATTCAAGTAGAAACAATTCCATTAAGTTTAGAAAACAAAGACTTAATCGGACAAGCCCAAACTGGTACCGGAAAAACAGCTGCATTTGGGATTCCTATGATTGAAAAGATTGATAAAGATGCTAACTTTATTCAGGGTATTGTCGTTGCACCAACTCGAGAACTGGCTATCCAAGTTTCGGAAGAGCTTTATAAAATTGGCTATGGTAAAAGAGTTCGAGTGCTACCGATTTATGGTGGACAAGATATTAATCGGCAAATTCGTGCTTTGAAAAAGAATCCCCATATTATTGTGGGTACACCAGGGCGACTGATTGATCATATTAATCGCAAAACACTCCGTTTAGATCAAGTGCAAACAGCTATTTTAGATGAAGCTGATGAAATGCTGAACATGGGTTTTGTTGAAGATATTGAGTCAATCCTGTCTAATATTCCAACAGAACGTCAAACTTTGTTATTTTCAGCAACAATGCCAGCGCCGATTCAGAAAATTGCCCAAACATTTATGAAGGATCCGCAAATTGTTCGTGTGAAAACTAAAGAAGTAACTGTTTCTTCAGTTGAACAATTTTATGTAGAAGTGCAAGAAAGAAGTAAATTTGATGTTTTGACAAGACTATTAGATATTCAGTCCCCAGAATTGGCGATTGTGTTCGGTAGAACGAAGCGTCGTGTTGATGAGTTGGCTGGAGCGCTTAACTTAAGAGGTTATATGGCTGAAGGAATCCATGGGGATTTAAGCCAAGCCAAGCGCTTATCAGTATTAAAGAAATTCAAAGAAGGCTCGATTGAAGTACTTGTGGCAACGGACGTCGCAGCCCGTGGTCTAGATATTTCTGGTGTTACCCATGTCTACAATTTTGATATACCACAGGATCCTGAGAGCTATGTTCACCGTATAGGTCGTACTGGACGTGCTGGAAAAACTGGCATGGCGATGACCTTTGTTACACATCGGGAAAAATCATATTTAAGCGTTGTTGAAAGAACAACCAAGCGTCGTATGGAAAAATTAGTACCACCGACATTAGATCAAGCACTTGAAGGTCAACAGAAGGCAGCGATGGAAAAAATCCTGCAAACAATCGAAGAAAATAATTTAAATGCTTATAAACAAGCTGCGGATGAATTGTTAGAACAGCAAGATGCAGCAACAGTTGTAGCAGCAGTATTAAAAGTGTTAACAAAAGAGCCGGATGCAACGCCTGTAAAGCTTACAGATGAGTCACCGCTTCCGCAAAAACGCGATAGAAGACCGAATGACCGTAGCGACTATCGTAAAAGCTCTGATTATAATGCTAGAAAAAAAGGCCAAGTGAACCCTCGTTCAGGTGCCAAACGCAGTCCAACTAGTGGTTCAAAACCGAAACCAACATCATATCGGTAATCTTTTAAAAAATTAAGGCTGTTGAGATATCTCGACAGCCTTTTTTACACAGTAATTTAAAGGGGTAGAGGCTTCATGTTAATGGAACCACAGACAAGAATATCTGATAAGGCACTAAAGGTATGGCGAATTCGCGGGATGATCAATTCTATCTTGTTTCTATCGTTTTGTGGCAGCGTTGTTACTTTAAGCAATATTTTCGAATGGCCAAGCTGGATAGCTGCCCTTGCAATAGGAACCGCAATTATTTATTCATATGTCTTTATTTTGTTAATGCCGAAGCTTAGATGGAAGCGTTGGCGTTATGAAGTGAGAGAAACTGAGATTGAACTACAACAGGGTGTCCTGTTCATGAAAAGGACCCTGATTCCCATGATTAGGGTACAACATGTCGATACAAAGCAAGGACCAATTTTGAAAAAATATAACTTGGCATCAGTGGCAGTTTCCACGGCTGCAACTGTTCATGAAATACCAGCATTGGATGAGGCTGAAGCCGAAGAACTTCGGTATTATATTGGGAATTTAACGAGGGTGGCCGATGAGGATGTCTGAGCCAAAACGAATTCACCCGATCTCAGTTGTATTAACAGCTTTAAAGCAATTAAAAGAAATGATTGTTCCGATTATTTTTGTGACTATCTTTGGCAGAAGAGGATCAGAATGGGATATATTCTCGCTGGGAATACCTGCGGCTGTGATTGCTTTGTCCCTGATTTATAGTTTTATCTTTTGGTTGCGGTTCACTTATCGGATTGAGGAAAATGAATTACGGATTGAATCAGGGGTATTTGTGCGGCACAAGCGCTATATCCCCTTTGAAAGAATACATAGTCTTGATCAATCAGAAGGAATTCTCCATCGTGCTTTTGGGTTAGTGAAGCTAAAAGTGGAAACAGCAGCACCTGGTGGAATAGGAAAAGAGGAAGCGGAGGCTGTTTTAGCTGCAATTTCCAAACAAGAGGCCAATCGATTTCAAGAAATATTAAAAGAGATAAAAAATCGAAATGTGAAAATGGTTGCCGATGAGGAACAAGCTGAAGAAAGCCTCATTTACAAAATGTCCACGAAAGAACTAATTATGTTAGCTACGACCTCTGGAGGAGTAGGGGTTATTTTATCAGCAGTTATTGCCTTCTTAACGCAAATCGAAGAGCTTATTCCCTATAAAACCGTTTTTGATCAGTTTAATAGTTTTATTACTAATGGAATTGTCGTTATAAGCGTGCTGGTGTTGATTGGCTTCCTATTTGTCTGGTTCATTGCCCTAATCGGGACGATGTTTAAGTATGCCAACTTTTCGGTTCGAAAAACCGGTGCTGACTTCGTCATATCACGTGGATTAATTGAAAAACGGCAAATTACCGTGCCATTAAAGCGAATTCAATCGGTAAGAATCTCGCAAAATATCCTTAGACAACCTTTCGGCTATGGAACGGTATTTTTTGAAACAGCTGGCGGGTCGGTGGAAAATAAGGAGTTATCTAAAGTAATGGTGCTTCCAATCGTAAAACGGAAGGAAATGGCTGAAATTCTTGGTAAGTGGCTACCTGATTACCAGCTAAATGTTAAGGTTCAGCATGCTCCAAACCGGGCGTTATGGAGATACCTTATAAAAGGTTGGCTGATGATTTTACCGGTTATTCTGATTCCACCGATATTTCTTGGTCCGTGGGCTTGGTTAACACTCCTGTTAATCCTTCCAATTACCTATTTACAATATCTTACCCACCATGATGCTGGATGGAGCATTGATGAGAATCAACTTACCCTGCAATTCCGAGAGATAAACAAGCATATTGTATTTGTGACAAAAAGGAAGATTCAATCTGTGAAAAGCTCAGAAAGTTATTTTCAAAGAAACCAAGGGCTTTCTACCATTCGTGCACTCGTAAAATCGGGACATGGCGGAGGGGGAGGCCGGGTTATTGATATAGAACGAGAAGATGCTGTAACCATCTTCAAGTGGTTATCTCGTGAGAAGGGTAACGAGAAAAGTCTTTGAATTGGGGGGGTTCCAATTTTAGGAAGTAAGTGAGCTTGAATAAACGTAAAAAAAGAGGCTACTCAAAGAAATTTGAGTAGCCTCTTATTAAATTGCTTAGAAACTTGCTGTGTCTCTGGTCGGGCTAGATTCATCCGGGAATTTAGCTTTTACCCGCTAGGCTTACCAGTTTTCTCTGTTTTTAGAGCCACCGGAATAAACAATGGCACCAATTAGAAAACCGGAAAGGAGCCCGAAAACATGAGCGGTGATATTAATATTGGGCTGGATAAAGGTCATAACTACACCAATAACCGTGATGGTTAAGATAATTTGCGAATTCTCTTTGGACAGCATCTGTTTTTTAAAGATAACGATGGCAACATAGAATCCGAAAAGAGCGAAAATGGCCCCGCTTGAGCCTACATGAATATAGGTTAAGGGATTAAGGAGGTAAGTGGCGACATTGGCTAACACTCCTCCGACAATATAAAGAAGGATAAATTTCGTTTTCCCCAGCATCAACTCTAAGCCAGGACCGAATAATACCAGCGAAAAGCTATTAAATAGCATATGGACAAATCCACTGTGTAAAAAAATAGGAGTGACAAATCGCCACAGCTCGCCTTCGGCAATATAGAAATTCACACCCGCAAATAATCCGAATATCCAATCATTAGGGAAAAAAGGGATTGATGTTACTAGAAATAATAAAATATGTATGAGTATAATAACAGAGACAACAGGGTAATAACGAATGAATTGTTGGAAACTTTCTGTTCTTGAGAACATAAGAAACCTCCTTTATATATAAGTTGTGTTAATGTTCAATATTGACTTTTCGAACTTAGTTGATTGGATCGGATATGCGAGACTCCTGCGGGAGGTAGCGGGACAGGTAAGACCCCACAGGCGCAAGTTGCGCCGAGGAGGCTTACCGCCCGCCCCTAAGGTGCGCGAGCGACCTGCAGCGGAAATCAACGGCCAAATTTAACACGCGCTTACGCTTTTTTTAATAATACCATTTTTAGAAAAAACATTCTTGTAGCTAATATTATGATAATACAAATATGAATAGAAGGAAGATAAGGATGATCGAAGGAATTGGAATTGATATTGTAGAACTGAATCGAATCAAGAACCTAATCGGGCGGCAACGGAAAATCATTGACCGCGTCCTGACTATAGGGGAAAAAGACGACTTTGAAACCCTGTCTGAAAAAAGACAGGTAGAATTTTTGGCAGGAAGGTTTGCGGCAAAAGAGGCATTCTCCAAAGCGGTAGGCTCAGGAATAGGCCAGAATCTTTCTTTTCTTGATATTGAAATTCGAAAAGACGCAAAAGGCAAACCGTTTATTATCAAACCTTTCTCCGAGGGAGTACATCTTTCAATTTCCCATAGTGAACAATACGCTATAGCTCAAGTTGTAATAGAAAAAATCGCCGATAAAATTTAATACGTCATATTCCCTAAGGTTGTCTCATATATTCATAGTGCGATAAAAGAGACAAGGTTGGACGGCAGGAACTTTGGTGAAAAGTGAGATCAGTGTATAAAACACCATTGTATTATCCTGATCCGTTCTCCATTTCTATGAAGAAATGAGACTAAAGGGGTTGAAGACGAAATGAGGAAAATCTGGTTGATGCTTCTCACCGGGCTAATGGTGGTTTTTGTACTTTCGGCCTGTGGTACAAAAACTCAAGAAGAAGTGGTCAAAGATTTAAAGGGAAAGCTTGATAAATTAACAGCCTATAAAGCAGAGGCGAAAATGACCTTGCAAATGGGTAAAGAGCCACAAACCTATGAGGTTGATATTTGGCATAAGGATCCAAAGTTTTATCGTGTTAATTTGAAAAATGCCCAAAAGGATCAAAGTCAAATGATTTTACGTAATAATGAGGGGGTATTCGTCCTCACGCCAGCGCTAAATAAAAGCTTTAAATTCCAAAGTGATTGGCCGCAAAACAGCAGTCAAGCCTATTTATACGAATCATTAATTAATGACATTCTTGAAGATAAACAGGCAAAGTTTAAGGCTACCAAAGACCATTATGTTTTTGAAACACAAACACGTTATCAAAATAATAAAATGC